>CAYVPD010000238.1:0-3143 GCA_964453545.1 uncultured Gemmatimonadaceae bacterium | reverse complement strand
GAGGCATCGACACGCCCCGACAGCATCAACGTGTCTACGCGAACCGGCACCACCTCGATACTCGACTGCCAGCCCTGTCCCTCTCGCTCCAGACGCACTGTCTCGTCACGATTGAGCGCGACGACGACGCGCGTCAGGCCATCGCCCGGGCGCGAGTGCAGCGATACCGCGGTACCCACCCGCAGGCGGCGCGGGCTTGCCTGCTCACGAAAGGCGGCCAGCAACGTCGCCTGCTCGTTGCCATCAAGATGATCCGAGAGAATGCCGCCGAGCGTCTGTCCCCGCCCGAGCTCACGCACCTGCACCGATTCGGCCGGGCGTGCCTGGATTGGATCGAGGCGGCCGACGTCAGGGGCCCCAAAGCACGACGACGCGGCGACCGCCCCAAAGGCGATCGCCGCGAAGGTCGCGATTCGTAGCGAGAGCTCGCGATTAAACGACATGTACCCCCGACTCTTCAGGCAAACGTCAGTCCATCTGACGGCGAATGAAGGTCGGAATGTCGAGTTCTCCGAGGTCTGGCGCAATGATCGGACGCGCCTGCGGTTGCGGCGCGGGCGCAGGCCTCGGCATCGGCGAGGTGTACGGGCCCGTCGCGATGGAGTGTCCCCCACCAATAGCAACCTGGCGATACGACTCCATCTCAAGCTGGGCCTCGACCTGCGCGACCCGCGGCTCCTCGTGCTGAGGCCGCTCACGCGGCATGTCGACGGCTTCACGTGGGCCCGCTGTCATGGGCGAGGTCGAGCTCGTCGGAGCGCCCGAAGGCGGGGTGCCCGCGAGAGGTGACCTGCCCAGCATGCCCGGCCGGCCAGACAACGTTTGCCCGCCACGATGGAAGTCGGGCTGAATGACCCCGGCCCCGTCGTCAGAGTCGAAGCCGGTGGCAATGACCGTAACCCGGATCTTGCCCTCGAGCTCTGGCGAGTGCACCGCACCGAAGATGATCTCGGCATCGGAGCCTGCCTCGTCGCTGATCAACGAAGAGATCTCGGAGACCTCTTCGAGCCCGAGATCGGGACCACCCGTGATGTTGATCAACACCCCGCGTGCACCGCGAATCGAAATGTTGTCGAGCAGCGGCGACGAGATCGCCTCTTGCGCCGCCTCTTGTGCCCGATTCTCGCCTTCACCGAAGCCCGACCCCATGAGCGCCGGACCGCGGCAGGCCATGATCGTGCGCACGTCGGCAAAGTCGACGTTGACATCTCCATTGACGCGAATCAGGTCACTGATGCCCTGGGTCGCATTTAACAGCACCTCGTCGGCCTTCTTGAGTGCGTCGGCAAAGGTGGTACCCTTGGGAACGACCGAAAGCAGCCGATCGTTGGGCACCACGATGACCGTGTCGACCATGCGACGCAGCTCGGCCAACCCCTGCTCCGCCTGCTGCTGGCGCTTCTTGCCCTCAAAGGCGAAGGGCCGCGTCACGATCCCGATCGTGAGGGCCCCCATTTCGCGGGCGATTTCGGCCACGAGCGGCGCTGCACCCGTCCCGGTGCCACCGCCCATACCGGCCGTAATGAAGACGAGGTCAGAGCCGTCAAGCAGCTTGCGAACGTCGTCTTGACTCTCGTACACCGCTTGGCGGCCGATCTCGGGGCGAGCTCCGGCACCCAGCCCCCGGGTGAGCTTGCGACCGATCTGCATCGTCACCTGCGCACGCGACCCCTGCAGGGCCTGTGCATCGGTGTTCAGAGTGATGAACTCGACGCCCTCAAGCTTTTCGTCGACCATGCGGTTGACGGCATTGCCCCCGGCGCCACCAACGCCGACGACTTTCATGCGGGCGCTCTGAGCGGGAGCGTCGTCGAATTCAAAGATCATCATTCTCATTCTCCGGTTGGGGAGTCGGGATCACGACTGGAGGTTCGCTTTGGCCGACAAGAATGATCCGGCCATCAATGTCTCGAACTGAGGGCGCGTAGCCAAGACCCTCGGGAGGCGCCTGAGCTCTTCGAAAAAGGGGAATCATCAGAAGAACTCCCTCATCCAGGCCCGAATGCGCGCCGTTACGCCCGATGCAAGGGTCGATGCCCCCTGCCCCGTCTCGGCGAAGCGATCGGAGCCCCACAGCGCCAGTCCGGCGGCGGTGGTAAAGCGGGGGCGGCCAACACGGTCGGCGAGGCCACTGAGCCCTTCACCCGGTATGCCGAGGCGCACCGGTGCGGCAAACACCTGCTGAGCCAGCTCGACCATGCCCGGCAGGGCCGCGGAACCGCCCGTAATGACGATGCCAGCCCCCAGCTTGTCCGACAGCTGGTTGCGATCGAGCTCACGCTGAATCAACCCGAAGAGCTCATCGAGTCGCTGCTCAATGATGTGGGCAATCAACTCACGTGCGACGTGCCGCATCTGACCCGGAGCGGGCCCGGGCACTTCGACCGTCTCGTGCGGGTCGACAAAGCGGGCCGACGCGGCTCCGTAGGCCTCCTTGGCCCTTTGTGCCTCGCCAAACGGAATCGAGAGCCCCTTCACGAGATCTGACGTCACGGTATTCCCACCCACGGGAATCACAGCCACGTGTCGAATCTTGCCCTCGTAGTAGACGGCCACTTCCGTGCTGGCCGCACCGACCTGCACCATGGCAGCGCCGACTTCTTTTTCGTCTTCGGTCAGTACGGCACGGGCCGCGGCAAGCGGCTCCAGCACCATTTCCTGAACGGCGTAGCCCGCACGGATCACCGCCTTGCGCAGATTTCCGGCGACGGTCATGGAGCACGCGACAAGGTAGACCTCGGTCTCGAGCCGGGTGCCGGTCATGCCAACCGGGTCTTTGATGCCCCGCTGATGGTCAACCACGTATTCAACGGGAATGGCGTGCAGCATCTCCCGGTCGGGCGACAAAGCCACTGCCCGGGCCACCTCGTGCACACGCCGCAAGTCACCGGGCGTGATTTCATCATCTTGCACGGCGACCACGCCCATCGAAGACCACGCCTCGATGTTTTCGCCCGAGAGCCCCGCATAGACACGGTCGACCTTGTGCCCAGCCATCAGCTCGGCCTCTTCCAGCGCCGTACGGATCGACGCCGTGGTCTCTTCAATGTTGGTGACGCGCTCTCCGCGCATGCCCTCGGTGCGGCATTGCCCGACACCCAGAACCTTGAGTCCCTGACGACGCGGGTCATCACCGATGAGTT
>CAYVPD010000237.1:0-3157 GCA_964453545.1 uncultured Gemmatimonadaceae bacterium | reverse complement strand
GTGGATGGCGCCGCACCTTTGTGCGGTGTCGTCGCCGGTCTCGTACCGAACATCGGCTTGGCGTTCGATGCCGCGTACGGCGTCCAGCAACTCCTGGTGCCGGATATGCAGATCGTTGACTTCGCCGACTATCCCGCGGCCCTTGCGGCATGGGATGAGGCGGCATCACTGCTCATCGAGAGCGCTAGGGCCCAGGACGTCGAGGCCATCGCCAAGATGTTCACCATCGCGGCAATCGTCGACGCGCCGTCTCAGACGTATCGTCAGGATGGCGCTGATCTGGTGAGCACGGTGTCGGGCACTGTCGAGTCACTGCTCACGGCACTCGCCTATGGAACAGTCGGGCGATATGACATCGAGCAGCGCTTCGGTGGCAACGTCTCCGGCAATGAAGGCACTGACTACGCCTCCCGAATCAGCGAGGAGGAGGCCGCGCTGATCGATTCCCTGGGCGGTGACGGTGCAGCGGCGCGCTTCGCGTCGGTACTCGACAACGGCCCGAGGACAGCGCCGGACCCGTCGGCGCGCGCCAAGGCACTCGAGGTCGGCGGTGATCCGTCCGGAGCGGTGCAGGTCCCGACCATCACCCTGCACACGAAGTCCGACCCGCTCGTGATCGTGGAGAACGAGAGCTTCTTCCGTGAGCGTTACCAGGCCCGCCTGGAGGCGGGCGAAGTCAAGGGCGGACTCGTGCAGTTGTACACCCTGCCCCCGGCTGAGTACTCCTCCGAGGAAGGTGCCCCTTACGGTGCCGGGCACTGCAATTTCACGCCGGAATCACGAGTCGCCGTCATCGACCTGCTCGACTCCTGGGTACGCGACGGTGTCTACCCAGGCCAGGCTGCCATTGGGGAGGCTATGGGGTCCGAGAGCGGGTATAACGCGGTGTACGTGCCGGGGCCATGGCCTGATCCGCTAGCGGTCGTGCTCCCGTAGTCGCAGCTCACGGACAGTCGCGGCGATCCCGACGACGACGAGGCAGAGCCCAGCGATCAAGGCGCTGAGTACGAGCCCCGTCACCGTGTGGGGCAGCACCAGCGTGGCCAGGCCGACGAGCAACACGGCGGCAGCCCACACCACGATGACAGCGCGGCGGTCGTCGATGGCGAGTCGTGTGAGCAAGAGGGCCTGGGCGAGGGCAAAGGCCGCACCCGCGGCGGCGAACAGCCAGGCAACCGGCACCAGCGCGGCGTACTGCGGCCCGCCGGCGACTCCGACGACCAGGCCGGGAAACACGGCCGTGCCGAGCACGACAAGCAGTCCGATGCCGGCTACGGCGCCGATGGTTACCGTCGTAGCGCGAGCGCGTCGAGCGTCGACGAAGCGAGGAAATGCCACGACACCGACGAACTGTGGCAGCCAGAAGGCGATCTTCGCGATGATCGCGCCGACGCCGTAGAGGCCGGCCTCCTCGGCGGTGAGCAGGGCTCGGGCGAGCAGCACATCGACATTGGTGAGTACGAAAAGTGCCAGCAGGGCATGCGTGGCGTGCGCCGTCTCGCCCGCAATCCGATCCAGGGCACCTGCCGGCCTGGCCACGAGCGGGTTGATGGCCAGGCGCGCCACGACGGCGCCCAAAGTGGTGCCGATCAAGAGCCCGAGCACGGTGCCGAGAACGTTCGCCGTGAACAGCGCACCGGCAACCCCACCGAGGCCGCGTCCCAGACCGACCAGCGCATACGCCGCGGCGAGCCTGCGGTAGTCCTCGCGTCCCTGCGCCACGCCGTACGTCGCGCCGGCCCAGGTGAGGGGAATAAACGTGAGCGCGACAGCGACGAGGACGGACCAAGAGTCGATGTCGAGCAGCCAGCGCAGGAACGGGGCAATAGCGAGGGTCGCCAAGGCAATGGCGACACCGCCGATGAGGCCGGCGCGCATCAAAGCGGCCGCGGCGCTCCCTCGCCCAGCGGGCGCGACGTGGACGAGCCGCCGGGCCGCGACCGCTTGCAGTCCCATGGCGAGCACACTGCCGATGAGAAGGATGCCGAGCAGGGCGGCAAAGACGCCGAACTGGTCGGGCCCCAGGGTGCGTGCGGCGACCAGGCTCACCAGGTAAGCCGCGGCTTGCCCCAGGGCAAGTGCAAGGGCGACGATGAGCGTGTGCGAGGCGAGCGAACGGCCTGATGCCGGCGTGCTCGTCATGCATGCTCCCGAGGTTGGTCTATCGCCCGAGGTTGGTCTTTGCAGCCATCGGCCGTGCCACGATAGCCCGCCATGGGGCGCGCAACCTTCCAGCGAGGCAGATCAGCAGCAGGTTTGCTGCCCGGTGCCTGGGTGGTCGCGCTCACGGGCCTATTGACGGCCCCCATGCTGATGCCGGGATTCGTCCTGAGCTACGACATGGTGTTCACGCCGAAGCAGGATCTGCTTCCCGCCTCGCTGGGTCTTGGCGGAGGATTGCCCCGGGCGGTGCCGCAGGACGCGGTCGTGGCCCTGCTGGAGTACGTGGTGCCGGGCATGGTGCTCCAGAAATTGGTGCTGCTCGCCATTCCGCTGCTCACCGGTTTTGGCATGCTCCGACTTCTCCAGGGCCTGGGACGAGCCGTGGGCCTGGTCGGGGCCACCCTGGCGATGCTCGCCCCCTTTGTGGCGGAGCGCCTCGTGATGGGCCATTGGGGGCTCCTGCTCGCCTACGCCATCGCACCCTGGGCTATCGATGCCGCGAGACGAGCGCGTTCGTTGTCGGCACCATCGTGGTCCGGACAGTGGCCAGTCGCGGTCACGCTGCTCCTGCTGATCGCGGGGTCGTCATTGACTCCCTCCGGAGCGATTTTGGTGACCCTGCTCGCGGTGCCCATCGCGATTGGCCCGGGGTCAGGTCTAAGTATCTGGATGCGGATCTTCATCGCTGTCGGGGCTGCGGCGACCTGGCTGCCATGGCTGATTCCGGCTCTGCTGCACGTCCAGGATGGTTCGGCCGACGCCGACGGTGCGCGCGTCTTCGCGTTGCGCTCCGAGGGGGATTGGGGCACCGTGCTCACGGCGCTGGGCTCCGGCGGAATCTGGAACGCGGAAGTTGTGCCACCCTCGCGGACGCTCATCATCGCTCCACTCGCCGCTCTCCTCGTCGTCGCGCTCGCCGTCTTCGGTGCCCGGCTGCTGTGGAAGGGGCTGGGCCGAGCGGTTGCGCTGTGGTGGTGTGCGGTCGCCCTGGTGG
>CAYVPD010000236.1:0-3206 GCA_964453545.1 uncultured Gemmatimonadaceae bacterium | reverse complement strand
GCCCCGCTTCGAGACGGCCCAGCGCCAGGATCCCGCGGCGCGAGCCCGTTCCACGGAAACGGCGGGCGGACTCCTCCGCGGGGTCGGGGTGGCCGCGCTTCCACACCTCCAGCGGGCCCACCTCGTGCTCCGCCAGCAGCCGGCGGATGTGCTTGCGGTCCACGGGGCAGGAGCCGAGGACGCGGCGCGCCTTCAGGAGGGGAGAGAGGGGGCGCTCGTGGCTGCCCACCCAGGCTAGGCGCGGCGCCAAGAGGCGCAGATCCTCTGCCTTGCACAGCGCGCCGAGGAGATCGCTGCGCAGGAGGCTCGGGTCGGGGTCAGCGAGCCAGGCGACGCACTCGGCCTCGGCGGCGGACCACGCCGGTGCCGGCTCGGGCACTCCCTGGAACTCGTGGACGCATCCCTCTCCATCAAGGGCCACGGCGCTGCGCCGTGAGCCTTGGTCGTGCCCGCGGCCGAACCACAGAGCGACCTCCTTGAGCTCGCGGCGCAGGCTCACCCAGCACGCGTGCCCACGACCCAGGATCGGCTCGGGATAATCGAGCCCCGGCGCGAGCTTCACGCACCCACCGGCGTGCGCATCCATGAGGGTCAGCACCTCGTCGAGGGAGGGCGACCACTCTTCCGCGCGATGCGAGCGCCGTCCACCTGCGCGTCGGTCGGGATCGAGCAGCAGCCAGCGCGCGCGCACCCCTCGCTCGCGCACATCCGCGGCAACAACGCGCGCGGGCAGCGTCGCCTCGAGGAGGTTCTCGCGCGCGCACCAGGCCGTGGCGCGATCGAGGTCCGACGACACCACCTGAACCCCCGCGTCGAGCAGGGCCAGAGTGTCCGCTCCGAGACCGCACGTCGCGTCCCATAGGGTTTCACCCATGGTGGAACTCCCCAGGATCCGCGCGCGCCATGCGGCGACCGGAGCAGCCGTCGCCTGCTCGAGGCCCCTCGCGGTCAGGTAGCGAATTCGCCCGTCCTTGGCCGATTGGCGCCGTTTGGCGCGCAGCGCGTAATGCGCGGCAACGGCGCGAGCACGCTCGGGATTCAGGGTTTTCCTCAGCCTCGAAGCAATCTCGACGGCCGTCGCGATTTTGGGAAGTTCGTTCAACACGAACTGTTCGCGCTTGTCGAGAATCACGGGAGAGAGAAGAGGATGCTCGTCATCGAGCGTTGCCCTTGAGAGAGCGCGGGTGTCCGCGTGGGGCGCGATCGCTGGGTGGCCCATGAATACGCCAAGGTTCGGTGGCTCTACGCGCAGTTCGGCATGGCGGACAGGACGGAGATCGAATACTTCCAAGGCGGCCACAGCATCAACGGGCAGGGGACGTTCGACTTCCTGCATAAACATCTGAACTGGCCGAAACGCCGCTAGGAGCCTGTCGGACTTAAAGCCAGCCGAGAGCATGGGGCAACGATAGTTCTCTCGTGCCCCCCCGAATTCGTTTTGGTTTGGAACGGACTCTCAGGACTGTTTTTTGGTTTTGAGGCGTGCACACTGTCTGCTGAGACGGTGTTGGCGGCCCAGTTGCCTCTTTCGGGATCTTATCCGTCGGTCTGTGCGGCGCGCAGCCGGTGCATTCGTGTGAGATTGTAGGCTGCGCCCACCAGAGTCCATTCCCCGCTGACTTTCTCCAGCCCTCGCATCAGGAACTGTCGAAAACCCAGGGCCTGCTTGATGATCCCAAAGACCGGTTCAACCGTGCAGGCGCGTTTTCGATACAGGCTTTTTCCCTCAGGGGTTTTGAGTTTCTCGGCCATCGCCACCAGCGTTGGATCGACGAGCTTTTTGGGTGGCTTGTGTTTCTTGGGCGGACGATATTCGTAACGGCGTTCGGCGTGCGCGTCTTCCCGGTGAACGCTGACGTAGAGATCGAGTTGCGGACGCTCGGCGGCCAGCTTCTCGAAGACTGCCTTGTCCACGTAGCCGCAATCAGCCAGGACGGCCTTGGGCTCTCTGAGGTGGGCCGCGACGCAGTCGATGCCCGCTTCGAGTTCGCCCGCGTCGCTGGCGCAGTCGCTGACTCGCTGCCCCACGATCAGCTGGCTGCCTTCGACATCGACCGCCGCCTGGGCGTTGTAACTTTGGGTGTAGCCTTCGCGCTTGTTCTTGCGCATCAGGCGCGACTCCGGGTCGCTCAGGTTGATCTGTTCCTGTGGATCGGGCTTGTCCGAAGGCGCCTTGGGCTTCGGACCTTTGCGCGAACCCGGGCGTCGCTTGCGCGCGGCCACTTTTTGATCGTATTGGGCCCGCTCTTTCTCGGCCCGGCGTCGGGCGCGTTCTTCGAGTTGCTCACAGGCCAGGTCCATCTTGGAGAGCAGTTTCTCACGCCGGGCGATCTCCTCGGGCAGTTTCTGCGGATCTTCCTCCCGGGCGTCAGCCTCCTCGACCTGTTGAAGCAGTTGATCGATATCCAGCTTGAGCTGCTGGCGTAGTTCCTGAGCTCGTTCGTAGGTGACGCTCTTGTCTTTGCTGGCGTTGGCTCGGATATGCGTGCCGTCGATGCTGATGGTTCCCAGCTTAAGCAGTTTGAGTTCGCGGGCCAGTTCGAGCACATCGACGAACGCCTCGGAGATCGCCGCCAGATTCTTGCGTCGAAAGGCGCAGATGGTGTCGTGATCGGGGTGCGTGTCGCCCGTCAGATAACGCACCGCCACGTCGCGATAGGTGGCGCGCTCGATGCGCCGGGAGCTGAAGACTCCGTTGGCGTAAGAATAGATCAGCAGCGCCAGCATCATATGAGGCGGCATCTGTTGGTCGCCCGTGCCTTTGTGATTTACATGAAAGCAACTCAAAGGCAGTCGGTCGACGGCCTCGATCACGAAATGAACCAAATCGTCTTGGGCCACCCAATCGCGCAGATCAGGGGGCAGCAACATCGGAGTGTTGCGGTCGATGATTTTGAAACGGTGAGCCATGGTGCAGTCTTAGATTGCCACGCCGGCACGTCATTCAATCTTTCAACATCGGGACTCGAAAAAGTCCGACAGGCTCCTAGCAAGACTCTTCCGGAGTGAAGGCCGTTAGGCCGCAACGGAGGAAGAGTCTTGTTCGCTGGCATTGGAGACTCAGACGGCTTTGAGGAATCCGGTCAGCAACCAGGCGTTGAGGGCGCCAAAGATGAACGCGGGCAGACATTCAAGGACACCGTCCTTGATCCTGCGGCGAACGGCCAAAGCCAGAAGCATTTGAGTTGTCAGTCCTGCCGCCGCTG
>CAYVPD010000235.1:0-3225 GCA_964453545.1 uncultured Gemmatimonadaceae bacterium | reverse complement strand
AGGCCAGCACTGACGGGTTGAGCCGGGGCGCCATTCGCTTGGTCCCAGTGACCGTGATACAGCGCACCGAAGGCGACGCCTATGTCGTGGCCGACCTGGCTGCGGGTGAGCCTGTGGTGACCGACGGCATTTCGCTCGCCACGCCGGGCATGCGGGTGCGCTTTGCTTCAGAACCGGGGGGCGGCCAGTGAAGCGCGCACGCGGGGCCGTCGCCTACATGGCGCGTAATGGCGTCGCGGCCAACCTGCTGCTGTTTCTCTTGGTCGTAGCCGGCATTGCGTCGCTCGGCAGTCTGGTGCAAGAGGTGTTTCCCGAGTTCAGCCTCGACACGATCTCGGTGTCAGTGGCCTATCCTGGGGCGACGCCTGACGAGGTCGAAGAGGCGATCGTTCGCAAGATCGAGGAGCAGATCAAGGCGGTCGAGGGCATCAAGCAGATCACGGCAACGGCCAGCGAAGGGGTGGGTTCGGTTTCGGTCGAGCTCAAGCTGGGCACCGATGTGTCGCGTGCGCTCGATGACATCAAGGCCGAGGTCGACCGCATCGTCACCTTTCCGGTTGGGGCCGAGCGGCCCGAGGTGCGCGAGCTGACCAATCGGCAGAGTGCGCTGCGCTTGGCTATCTCGGGCGATGTGCCGGAGCGCACGATCAAAGAGGTCGCGTATCGCGTCGAAGACGCGCTCTCTGATCTGCCCGAAGTGTCGTATGTCGAGACTTCATCGATTCGCCCCTACGAAATCTCGATCGAGGTGCCGCAAGACCGCCTGCGAGCGCTTGGGCTAACGCTGGGGCAGATCGCCGATGCGGTTCGTCAGGGCAGCCTCGATCTGTCGGGGGGCACGCTGCGCACAACCGATGAAGAGGTACGGGTGCGCACGCTGGGCCAGAACTACGATCAGGCCGACTTCGAAGACATCATCGTGGTCAGCACGCTGGATGGCACCACGCTGCGTCTGGGCGACATCGCCACGGTGCGCGATGACTTTCAAGACACCGATCTGGTGGCGCAGTTCAATGGGCGTCCGGCCGCGATCGTCGAGGTGTTTCGCACGAGCGATGAGCGCGTGCTCGACATCGTGTCGGCGGTCACGCGAGCGCTCGATGCAGAGATCACGCCCACGCTGCCCGAGGGCATCTCGCTCGACATCTGGGAGAACTCGGCCACGGTGCTCGAGGGGCGCATCGGGCTGCTGCTGAAGAATGCGTTTCTGGGTCTCGCGTTGGTGCTGATCTCGCTGACGCTCTTTCTCGACATTCGCTTGGCCTTCTGGACCGCCGTCGGCATCGGCGTGTCGTTTGTCGGTACGCTGGCGATCATGTTGCTGCTCGGCGTGTCGGTGAACGTGCTGTCGCTGTTCGGCTTCATTTTGGCCATCGGCATCGTGGTCGATGACGCGATCGTGGTCGGCGAGAACATCTTTGCCGAGCGAGAGCGCGGCACCGGACCCCTCGACTCGGCCGTGCGCGGCGCGATGCGCATTCGCGGGCCGGTGACCTTTGCGGTGCTCACCACGGTGGCGGCCTTCAGCCCGTTGCTCTTCGTGCCGGGCGTGCTCGGCAAGATTCTCGGGGCCATTCCGATCATCGTGATTTCGGTCTTGGCGCTCTCGCTCGTCGAGTCGCTCTTCATCTTGCCGAACCACCTCTCGCACCTGCCGCCGCCGGGACAGTCATCGCACAGCAAGTTCGGACGGTTCTTTGAGCGCGTTCAGACCTACTTTGACGGCGGCCTGAAGCGCTTCGTCAACGGGCCGCTCGATGCGGCACTGCGTTTTGCCACGGGGCGTCCCAGTATCGTGGTGGCCAGTGGCATCGGGTTGCTCGTGCTGGCCTTCGCGCTGGTTCCGGCGGGGCTGCTGCGCATCAGCTTCTTTCCTGAGGTCGGGGGCGATGTCGTCTCGGCCAATCTGGAGCTGCCGGTCGGCACGCCAAGCGAGCGTACGCGTGAAGCGGCGGAGCGCCTCGTAGCGGGTGCACGCGCGGCGGCAGAGCAGCTTGAGGCCGAGCGACCCGACGATGCCGCACCGCTCATCGAGGCGATCTTCATGACCGTGGGGTCTCGCCCGGCCGGCGGAGGACCCGGTGGCGGTGGGGGCGGCGCGTCAGGGTCCAACCTCGCGGCCGTGCAAGTGAAGCTGCTCGAGTCCGAGGAGCGTGACCTGCCCGCGCGTGTCTTTGAAGACTTGTGGCGAGACAAGGTCGGGCCGCTGCCGCAGGCGCGCTCGCTGCAGTTTGCGTCGAGCCTGATCAATGCGGGGGCGGCTGTACAGGTTGAGCTCTCGCACCCCGAAACGGCGCGGTTGGATGCCATTTCAGAGCAGGTGGTCACGGAGCTTGGCAGCTTTCAGGGCGTCTTCGACATCAAGACCGATGCCGATGCGGGGCTGCGTGAGGTGCAGCTGGAGTTGCTGCCGGCCGCCCGCACCCTGCAGCTCACCCTCGATGACGTGGCCCGTCAGGTGCGCTCCGCCTTCTTTGGACAAGAGGCGTTGCGGGTACAGCGCGGCCGTGAAGACGTAAGGGTGTATGTGCGACTGCCCGAAGGGGAGCGCGACGCCATCGGAGACGTTGAGGGCTACCGGGTGCGCACGCCAGGCGGCGGAGAAGTACCGCTGGATCGTGTGGCCCAGGTTTCATTTGGTACCTCACCCACATCGATCAGCCGCAAGAACGGTCAACGCACGCTCACGGTCACGGCGCGCGTCGACGAGCAGGTGGTCAGCGGGGCTGAGGTGACGGGCGCGCTCCGCTCGGGCCTCTTGGCACAGCTGCGCGCGTCAGACCCGCGGCTCAGCGTGAGCTACGGCGGCGAGCAGCAGGAACAGGCCGACTCGTTTGGGGCCATTGGTCGCGGCTTCATCGTCGCGCTGTTCGTGATTTACGCGCTGCTTGCCATCCCCTTTGGCTCGTACACGCAGCCGCTCATCATCATGGCGGCGATTCCCTTCGGGATCGTCGGGGCCTTCATCGGCCACCTGCTGCTGGGGCTGCCGGTGGGCCTGCTCTCGCTTTTCGGCATCATCGGCTTGTCGGGCGTCATCGTGAACGATGCGCTCGTCATGATCGACTTCATCAATGAGCAACGGGCGCAAGGAGCCGATCCGTATCAGTCGATTGTCGATGGGGCCAAGGCCCGTTTCCGGCCGATCATGCTGACCTCGCTGACGACGTTTCTCGGGGTGGCGCCGCTTGTCTTTGAGCGCAGTGTGCAGGCGCAGTTCCTGAT
>CAYVPD010000234.1:0-3236 GCA_964453545.1 uncultured Gemmatimonadaceae bacterium | reverse complement strand
TTGCGCTGCAGCTGGCCGATGGTGTGGGCTATGTGCCGCTCCAGGTGTTTCGCTCAACCTCGACTGACGAGGTGCGCGCCGCCGTTGACTCGCTGCGGGCTGAAGGCGTGGAGCGCCTGATTCTCGATTTGCGTGGCAATCCCGGAGGATTGCTGGAAGAGGGCATCGGCGTGACCGAGCTCTTTCTTGATGCCGGTGAGACGGTCGTAGAGACGCGTGGGCGAGGTGCAGGCCAGACGGAGCGATATCAGACGTCGAGTCAGGCGGCCTACCCGCGCATGCCACTCGTCGTGCTTGTCGACCACACGAGTGCCAGTGCGTCAGAGATCGTCGCCGGCGCGCTCCAAGATCATGACCGGGCGCTCGTGCTCGGCTCGTCGACCTACGGCAAGGGCTCGGTACAGACGCTGTTTCGACTTAGCGAAGGCAACGTGCTGCGGCTGACGACGGCCCTGTGGTACACCCCGGCCGGCCGCTCCATTGATCGAGAGGTTGGCGACGGTGTGGCTCGCATGGAGGGGGGTCTTGGCCTCGACGGATCATTTGTAGCCTCGCCCGACACGGCAGGTCGCCCGGAGTTTCGCTCGATGGGAGGTCGGCTGCTTCGGGGTGGTGGCGGCATCGTGCCCGATGAATGGGTCAGCCCTGATACGCTGTCCAGCGGGGAGTCTGAGGCGGTTCAGGCGTTGTACCGGCAGGCGGGGCTTTTTTCTCGCGCCATCTTTGATCATGCCGTTGACTACGTCTCGACGCATGACGGTCTGAGTCCCGACTTCGAGCTCTCTGCCGCAGAGGTCGAGGGGTTTCGCCGCCGACTGGAACAGGTGGGGGTCGAACTCGATACGGGCGTGTTTGATGAAGCAAGAGGCTACATCGTTGCGCAGCTTTCAGCCGAGATCGCTCTGCAGGCGTTTGGAGAGGTCGGCGTGTTTCAGCGGGACTATGGTCGTGATGCTGCACTGAACCGAGCGCTGGATCGGTTGCAGCAGGCGACCACGACGCGCGATCTGCTTGCGCTCTTGCGCCTGGCGGCATGACGTGAGCCTGCTCGCCCTTGGACTGGCCGCGATTGCAGGCGTTGCAGCGGGGGTGCTGGCCGGACTCTTCGGCATTGGTGGTGGGGCCGTACTGGTCCCCTTGCTGTACGTGCTACTGGAACGCGCTTTTGACGCGCCGGCGTCGTCGGTCACGGTCGTCGCTCATGCAACCTCTTTGGCGATCATCGTACCCACGGCGGTAAGTGCGATGCTGCGCTACCAGGCCTCGTCGCTGATTCCGTGGCGCATTGTGGGCATCATGGGCATGGCGGCGGCGGTTGTCGCTCTGCTCGTCTCGCAGTTCACGCCTGCCATACCGCAAGATGTGCTTCGCGGGGCGTTTGCCATCTTTCTGGTTACAGTGGCCTCACGCATGCTTCGCCTCCGTCCGGCGCGTGGCTCGGTGACGGTTGAAGAGGGAGGCCCGGAGCGTACGTCGCCTGTTGCGCTCGTGCTGGGCGGGAGTGCCGTCGGCGTCGTTTCGGCAGCCTTGGGCGTTGGCGGAGGTACATTGGCGATTCCGGTGCTCATGAACGTCGCGAAGCTGGATGTGCGCAGAGTTGCCGCCGCGAGCATGGGCGTGGTCGCAATCGCCGCATTGGCCGGCTCCATCGGATACTTGACGGTTCAGCCGGGCGAGGTGCCCGCAGGCACCATTGGCTGCGTGTTTCTCCCGGGCGTTCTCGTGCTGACACCCGGCGCCATCATCGGAGCGCGATTCGGCGCCGATCTCAATGCTCGTATCGCCCCCGATCTGTTGCGACGTCTGTTCGCTTTGCTGCTCTTCACGGTCGCCGCCCGACTGGTCTTTGGCCTCGTCGCCGGCTGACAGCGCTGCCGGTTCGCATGGCGCTCACGTCGTCGTGTTTTGCCATCCCCGTGCCCCGCTGACCGAGGTATCGTACTTGCATGGGCACACGATCTGACCGAGGGGGAGAGCGCCATGAGCGCTGAGCCACGCCAAGATGAGCCGCTTGACGCCGGGCTCACGGCGCTGATTCGCCTGTCCGGGGCCGCGGCGACAGCCGATGCCCGCCGCCTGAGCGCGGCCTTGGAACGAGCACGCAGTTCGGCCGACGTCGTTGAGGTCGAAGAGGCCATCTTGCAGCTCCACCTTTTTCTCGGTTATCCCGTCGCGCTCAATGCGCTCGCCCTCTGGCGTGAACTGCAGCCACACCGCGAAGTCGAGCCCCCAGTTGAGGGCTCCGTGCCCGCGATGCCTCTCTCACGCGATGAGTTGCGAGAGAGAGGAGACGCAGTCTGCCGGGTCGTGTATGGAGCACAGTTTGAGGGTTTGCGAGCTAACGTCCGTCGCCTGCACCCCGATCTCGACGACTGGATGCTGCTGGACGGATACGGTCGAGTGCTTGCGCGTCCTGGGCTCGCCTTGTGGAAGCGGGAGCTTTGCATCGTGGCGGTACTCGCGGGGCTCGATGTGCCACGACAACTCTATTCGCATCTGAGGGGTAGTCTGAATGCCGGGGCGTCGCCGACGCAGGTTCGGGAGACGTTGCACGTTGCCTTGAACGAATGGGCTGAGGCCGACCTTGCTGGGGTGGCTCACCGCCGCGACGTGGCCGAAGCTACCTTGGCAAAGGTTCTGGAACGCCCGCGCACCGAAGAAGAATCAATGCGCCCCCGTTGGGGTGAGGCCGATGCCTCACCTCCGTTCTCTCTCTGATCAGGCTGGCTGGGAATGTTCGTCGATCGTGCGGTCATTGAACTGGTTGCCGGAACCGGCGGCTCGGGGGCGGAGTCGTTCCGTCGCGAGACCGGCGTACCGCGCGGGGGCCCAAACGGCGGCGATGGAGGGCGGGGCGGCGACATCGTGCTCGAGGCAGATCCGCAACTGACGACACTTCTGGACTACTCGTACCGGCGCCATTACAAGGCCGGGCGCGGCCAGCACGGTATGGGTAGCAACCGAACGGGTCGTGCGGGAGAAGACCTGTTGCTCAAGGTCCCGCCCGGCACGCTGGTGCGCGATGCCGACACCGGCGAGCTCTTGGGGGAATTGCTGGAGCCGGGTACCCGTCTGGTGGCTGCTCGTGGAGGCCGCGGCGGTCGCGGAAATGCGCGTTTCGCAACGCCCACGCAGCAGGCTCCTCGACGATGGGAGCCTGGTGAGGAGGGGCAGGAGCGCCGCATCGAACTCGAACTCAAGCTGATCGCCGACGTCGGGCTTGTGGGCGAGCCCAA
>CAYVPD010000233.1:0-3278 GCA_964453545.1 uncultured Gemmatimonadaceae bacterium | reverse complement strand
CCCCAGTCAAGCGTGCGCCCAACGACAGATGCAGCAGCTTGCGAAACGTGCCGGCGATCAGCACATCGGGGCGCCAAACCCGTAGAGCCGAGGCGACGCGGAGCGCATGATGAATCGCCACGTCGCCGCCGACGTGCAGGTACCGGGTTTCTACGCCATAGGGTGCGGCCTGCCGTGCCACAAGCGTCTTGGCATACCACAGGCGCACGGTGTGTTCGCGGGCCTGGAGATCGTGGAGCAGACGACAGACGGCGATCTCGGCACCGCCCCATTCCGACGCGCCGTTGTGCGCTGCGATTCGCAAGCTGGGGAGGGGTTCCGGCATATCTGAAAGGTCGGCTCGCCCGGCGCGGTACGAAAGTCCCAACTCGGGTCATCATGCAGTTGCCGACTCGGCTTGGCCGCGCTATTTCGCCAAAGCACTCTCTTCAACCGAGGCATTGGCACATGAGCGAACGGCGTGGCGTGACCCGACACCCAGTGGCTGACATCGACGACGAGGCGCTCGACGGCTGGATTCGTGCGCGCCTGCAGCTGCTTGGCGTCGACCTGTCGGTCTTGCCGGTCGATGACGCATCAGCTCCGGTAGACCAGCGCCGCATCTTCGAGAGTGCCCGGCGATTTCTCAGAGGCACGCTGCCAGCTTTGGCCGACTTCGATCTCGACGAGCAGCAGGTCGTACCGCTCACAGTGCCTGGCAGCGGGGGGTGGGCGGCATTCTACGACCCGTATGCCCCGCGCTCGGGAGAAGACGCATGAGCCGCGCCGACGATCGACCCAGCTGGGATCGCCGTGATTTTTTGCGGCATCTCTCCGCCGTGACCGCGCTGGGTGCCAGTGGCGCGCTTGCGCCTGAGCGCTGGCCCGCGACCCCGGCCGCCGGTGCCCTGCCGGCTGTAAAGCTGCCCGATGTGCAGTCCGCTGCCACCCGGGTTGAAGAGCTGACGTTGGCTGAGGCGGCGACTCTGCTGCGGCAGGGTGAGCTCTCGCCAATCGATTTGGTCGAGGCCTGCCTGGCCCGGATCGACGCCTATGAATCTCGCCTTCAGGCCTTCAATCACGTTGATCCTGATGCGCTGCGAGCTGCGGCACGTGCCAGTGACGGGCGGCGAGGGGGTCTGCACGGCATTCCCTTGGCCATCAAAGACAATTTCTACACCGCCGGGGTGCCGACAACCGGCAACAGTCACATCTACGCTGACTTTGTGCCGTCGTGGGATTCCGAGGTGTGGCGCCGGCTGCGCGAGCGTGGGGCGCTGCTGGTGGGCAAGACGCAGATGGGCCCGCTGGCGACCTCGCGAGCTACGACGCCCGACGGTGTCGTGACGACTCGCAATGCTTGGACGATCGATGATCCTGACGTCTACCCCGGCGGCTCATCGAGCGGCTCGGGTACGGCCGTAGCCGCTGGGCTGGCGCTGGGCTCCACCGGCACGCAGACGGGCGGGAGCATTACCAATCCTGCTCTGGCGCAGGGGCTGACCGGTCTCAAGCCGACCATGGGTCGGGTGTCACTGCGTGGCATCATTCCGCTGACGTACACACGCGATCACCCGGGGCCGATCGTGCATGATGCAATGGATGCCGCAATCATGCTTCAGGCCATGGCGGGTCCCGATGCGGGAGATCCCCGCTCGCTCGGACTGCCTCGGCCGGGGGACTACGTGACGGCCGCCACACCGGTGCGGCGCGATGGAGAAACTAGACTGCGGCGCCCCATGCGCATCGGCGTGATGCCCGATGCGCTCGATGCACTGAGCAAAGAAGCCGAGTTCTTTGCCACCATGGAGCGTCTGGGGGCGACGATCGTCGAGATTCCGGCGCCGGCCGACTGGGATGTGCTCACGTCAAGCGAGTTCAACAATACGCGACTTCCAGAACGGTCTGAGCCCTTTTTGCCCGAATTGCGCAAAGATGTGCGGCAATTCGGCATTGTGCTCAGCTCGTGGATCAACGGACTGCTCTTGCCTGGTGCAGAGTATGTGCGAGGTCAGCGGGCCCGGCTGCTCCTCTTGCAGCGGCTGCTCGACGACACCTTCCAACGCTGTGATGTCGTGATTCAGTCCGCAGCGATCCCCTTTGACATCACGGGGCTGCCATTGATCGCCTTCCCCACGGGGTTTGACGATCAGAATGGAGCGTCGTTGCCGAGGGGGCTTCTGTTGGGCGCACCGCCGTGTGCCGAAGAAGACCTGCTCGCGGTCGTCGCGGCGTGGCAAGATGTCACCGACTGGCACCGGCGTCGCCCCGATCTTGATGCGCCGTCGGGTGACGCCAAGGGTCAGTTGGAGCGTCAGCTCGATGTGCTCGAAGTGGAGGCCGACAGCCAGTAACGGGTTGTCGCCGGGCGGCAGGGAGCCTCACTTGGCGTCGAAACGCGGGCCCCGCCCCAGACGCACCGGGCCTTTGACGGTGCCGGGATCGACACGGCGCCCTTTCTGGGTCCAGACGATACGCTCATCAGCGGCCAGTCGCCGAGCAGCTCGCCGCGTGCGCTCCATCTCGGCGCGCCAGGCCTCGGGGTCAGCCGGGCGGCCCGCCTTTGCGGCCTCGTTTTCGACCACCTGACGCGCGACCTCTGAGGGGCAGCAGGTCGCCGCAGGAGCCCGGGCTGCGAGGGCCGCAATAATGCCGTCTTCCAAGGCGCGATCGAGCGTGCCCAGCCCTCGCCGGCAGGCCTTGGAGCAGTACTTCACGGCGTCCCAGTCGTCGGCCCATTTGCGTCTCCACGAAAACGGGCGGCCGCATGACACGCAGAGCTTGTCGGGTGGGTTCGCACTCATGGGCCAGGCGTACCCCCCCTCGGCAGTCGCGTTTCTGCTGCAGGAACGGGATCCTCTTCTATTGCATTCGAGTAGCACATCCACACGTTTCAGTTCGACGGGCCCTCAAATCTTGAGTCCAAGGGTCCGCGCAAATGCCGTGCTTGGTCGCAAAGCCGGGCGCTGCAGAAAAACCATGAACCCTCGGGGGTTGAGATGAAGTTGCTTTCGCGTTCGCTGCTGGCGCTCGTCGCCACGCTCATTGGCTCGGTGGCGCCTGTCGCCGCCCAGTCGTTCTACCGTGCCGATGCCGGCGTGGCTGAAATGGCCGGCTTTGGTCGGGCCGTGGTCGTCAACGGCGACCAGGTGATCGTGGGTGAGGGCGGCACCAACCTGCGTCCCGGTACGGTCTACGTGTACGAGAAGCAGGGAGGCAGCTGGGTCGAGGTTGGGACCTTCAACGCCCCTGATGCCGAAGACGCCGATGGGTTTGGCTCGGCGTTGGCCACCGACGGA
>CAYVPD010000232.1:0-3353 GCA_964453545.1 uncultured Gemmatimonadaceae bacterium | reverse complement strand
TGTCGCAGGTTCGAGTCCTGCAGCGACCATGCAAACAGACCCGCAAGTGCTTGCCCACCAAGTCCTTGCGGGTTTTTTGTTGCCCTCAGGTCTGGGAAAAGGTCTGGGAAGCCCCGTGTTTCAGTCGGTTGATTGACGTAGGCACATGAGTGCGGCACGTTGCTCGGGTGCGCTAGGGTCGACGTTTAACGTTTCAGCATGTAGGCAGTCCAAGATCCGTCTGTCGTGGTTATCCCTTTGGAGCGAAATGTCACATGAGTCGACGCATCGCAGGCGTGGGAGTTCTGCTCAGCGTGGTCTTGATGGTCGCATGCGATGCCAACGCGTCGGAACCGACGCAAGACCCTGACCCGACCAAAGCGCTGGAAGAGTACTTCATCTCGGTCACGCTATGTGACGACGCACAGGGGCCGGACTGCACACGCCTGCACCTTGGTGACCGGGAGCTGACCACCACGCAGCCGGCCGTAGGCAAACTGTACTCGTGCCAGCCGGGCAATCCCAATGCCCCAGGCAGTGTCGACAGCAAGATCACTTGGATCGATAACGGGGCAGGCACCTGGAATCTGCTGACGAAGCCGTTCTTGCCTGCCGGCCGCTTTTCGCCGGGGCCCGGCTCCATCGCTATGACAGAAGATGGGGAAACACGCTCCATCACCATCACCAACCTGCCCGTTGATGGCCAAATTGGGGACTGGCCGTTGACGCAGTATCCGGTCTTGTCTGAGATCGATCCCAATCCGGGCACGCCGCAAGCCACACGCTACGCATTTCAGCTCCCGATGAATCCAGCAGTTGCCGAGAGCCCGTCGTGTTCGTCGCTCGGTCCGATTGGAACCACACTCAACGGCGTTGTCTTGTACAATGCCGTCGATGCCCGCGGTGAAGACGCGGTTGCCCACGAGATCGTCGACGTGTTTGGTGGGCACCCAGCCATGAGTGAGTATCACTACCATTTCTTGCCCGAACGGCTTGATGTTGCACCGTTCGCCGACGGGCACTCCGGGCTGGTTGGATATATCGCAGACGGGTTTGGGCTCTATGGCTATCGTGGGGTCGGTGGGCAGGAGCTCTCGAATGCCGATCTTGATGTCTGCCATGGACATGACCATGAGCCGATCGGGTACCACTATCACGCAACGCTTGAATACCCCTACGTGATCGGGTGCTACCGAGGCACTCCTGCGCTCCCGCAAATCGCATCGATCTCAGCATCTGATGCGATGCTGGTCGGTGCTACGTCCATGGTCAACTCAGCCGATGAGGTGCAGTTCCTGCGCGGCATGAAGGCCCATCACGAGCAGGCGCTCGAGATGACCAAGCTCGCCAAGCGTCATGCCACAACCGACGCGGTGCGGGGCATGGCGGCCCAGATGGATGCCGTACAGAGCTACGAGGTGCAGATGATGGGTCGGTGGCTGAGGGGTGTCTCGCCCCACGACCTCACATCAACTGAAACGCATGACTCCGGAGCACATACGAGCATGCCCGGTATGCTTTCACCGCAGCAGATGGCATCGCTACGCAGTGCGCGCGGGCTCGCATTTGATCTGCGCTTTATGGAGCTCATGATTGAGCATCATCGGGGAGCCATCACGATGGTCGATGAGCTCTTTGAGCAGACAGGACGAGAACATGCCCAAGGAATGCTGAACCTTGCCGACGGTATCGAGGCGCTGCAAAACGCTGAGATCGAGGCCATGCAGACACTGGCTGAGCGCCTGCGCTCGACCCTCACAGCGTCTTGAGGTATTCCACCAAGGCCCAGCGCAGGGCGGGGTCGAGCAACGGGCCAATGATTCCAGGGCCTGAGCCGTCTGTAAATTCGTGGCCTGCGTTGGAGTTGCCGCTCTTGCTCGTGTCGAACAAGAACAGGCCTTTTTGCGCCCCCGTCTCGTAGCCGACCTGAACCGGGTCGAACTCCAGGTTGCCCACATGAAATGTGGTTGGGCGCTCGCTCACGGGTGACAGCAGGTCGTAGAGATTGGGCACGCTGCCATTGTGCAGAAACGGAGCCGTGGCCCAGATGCCGTTGAGCGGTCGTGCCTTGTAGGCTTCGGAGGCCTGCAAGCAATTCGGCAGTGATCCGTTGAGGCGCTCCCGGTCGGGGTCGGCGACATCATTTTTTTCGTACCAGTCCAACATGATCTCTTCGACCACGGCTCCGAGCGAAAACGCGAAGCTCTCACTTGGCCCGTCGGTCACCGTCATTTCTTCGCACTGAGCCCCCACCGCGATGGTGGTATTGATGCCCATACCTTGGGTATTGACGCGACGGGTCGCGAGAATCTTGGATTGCTCAGCATCGGTACCAATCTGCTGAACTGGAATCAGGGGCAGGTTCAACAGGCGAACCCCCTGACTGTTGGTTACGGACCAGTGCTCCGGGCTCCAAAAGGCATCGGTATCCGGCGATGGCAGATGACAGCCTTGGCAGTACTGTTCATAGAGAACCGCACCCTGCGCTGCCTTGGCTTGATCGATTTGGCCCAAGATATCTTCTGGCCAGCGAGGTGACTGCAGCCCACTGAACCTCTTGGCCTCAAACGGTGCGGTGGGGCCGGCCAAGGTCTGCTCGATCGTGTGCAGATTATCAATGCGCACCGATGACGACAGATTGTCGGCGGCCTCGGCATCCAGAGTTATGAGGGCACCTACGCCGAGGGACTCACCTGCATTGCGCATCATGGGCTGCATGATCGATCCGTCGTACTGCACCCAGATGAACCACGACGTATTCCAGATCGGGGGAAAGCTCACGGGGGCCGACACCGGAGCGAAATTTTCCGGCCGGTTCACGTCGAGCGCAAAGACCTGATTCCCGATGCGCGTCAGCGCGTCGGTGCGGGCATACCCCTCGGTCTGGCTAAGCGTGGCTGCAGCGGCGTCAGCCAAGCTTCTGAGCGCGTCGGGAGACTCGCCCGCTGCGATACTGGCCGCGATCTCACGCCGCTCAACCTCTTCAATCGACTTGAATGTGAAGTTGATGAGACTGAGCACAGTCGTTCTGAATGCACGCCTGAGCTCGTCTCTGGCGCTGTCATTAGCCGAATCGCCCAACACTTTGTCAGCAAACCGGTTGAATTGGCGGTTGTTGAAGGCGGTCTCGATCATGGAGCGAAGCAAGATGCCCATGAACACGTCGGCTGCGATCATGGCGGGGCCGCCATCGTAGCGCAGAGAAACTCCTTGGTAGGTCAGTTGCCCGGTATGGCAGGCTGCGCAGGTGAACCCAACGGGGGTGCTGCCGTCAGCATCGGGCGTTCCCGTCGCAAACCCCACGGGCAGTCCCGCCGGGTTGTTGGCTGAGGGCTCCGACGGAATAAACCCGACTCGAGCGAGAAAGTCAGGCT
>CAYVPD010000231.1:0-3370 GCA_964453545.1 uncultured Gemmatimonadaceae bacterium | reverse complement strand
AGAAGCATTTCACGCCCGTCGATGGCGTTGATCCCGAGATCCTTGAGATGCTGAACCCAGCGGGTCTCATGCGGGTGCGTGTAGACCATATCCAAAACCGCTCCTGCCTGTTGGGGGGACTCCAGCGCAAGGGGAAACGGGTCTTCGCTATGCAGCCCGAGTCGCGTCGCATTGATGACGAGATCGTAGCTCGCCCCCGTCAGGCAGGTCGTCAGGTCGACCGCTCGTAGTCGCGGGTCGTTGAGGTCTGCCACCAGTTGCTCGGCCCTCGACGCCGTTCGGTTGCCAACCTCCAGCGCAGCAACTCCGGCATCGAGCAGTGCCACGGCGGCAGCCCGGGCGGCACCCCCGGCCCCGACGAGCAAGACCCGAGCACCTTCGGGTGCCCTCGCCAACAACCGGTCCACCGATCGCTGCACACCGATGACGTCGGTATTGTCACCAGCCAGCTGACCCTCTTCGAACCAGAAGGTGTTGCAGGCCCCCGTGCGACGCACCGCATCGCTCGGTCGCTCTACAAGAGCGGCCATGCGCTCCTTGTGCGGCAGCGTGACATTGCCACCGCCACCCGAAGCGCAGAGCGAGTGGGCGACCGAAGCGAGGTCTTCGGCACTAACGCGCAGGGCCACATAAACGGCGTCGAGACCTATCGCCCTCAGCGCAGCCTGCTGAAACACTGGCGAAAGAGAGTGCGCTACGGGATCGCCAAGTACCGCAAAGACGCGCGACGACGAGTTCACCCCCAAGGAGCGCAGGTCGGGAACCATAGCCATCTGCGCAGCGCTCTCAGGGCGCGAGTTCGTGCGCGAGTTCGGGCGCGAGCTGATCAAGGGTGCGCTCGACGAGATCGCGTAGAGCCTGAAACGACGCTCCGTAGACCTGCGCATCTCCCCCGAACGGATCGGGTACGCTGGCGCCCGCTGCCGCCTGCGCGGGGTCTGCCAGTACCGAACGACCTTGTTCGGCAAAGGCCGACAGCAGGGCCGCGCGCCCCTGCCCCCCCATGTAGGTCACCGCCTCGAGATGCCGAGTCGACATGGTCAGCACAAGATCAGCACTCTCAAGTAGCTCGGGGGACAGCTGGCGGGCCTGATGGCCAGCCAGACTCAGCCCCGCCTGCTCCACCGCCTCACGAGCACCCCACGATGCGCCGGCACCCTCGGCGGCAGCAACGCCCGCCGAGCCTACCTGCAGCCGTGAGGACCAGCCACGCTGCTCGGCCAAGCTGCGTGCGAGCGCCTCAGCCATCGGACTGCGGCAGGTGTTTCCGGTGCAGACAAACAACAAGCGCAGCGTCGGGGCCTGCGCATCTCCAGCCCGAAGTGTTTGCGCCAGTCGCAAATCTTCAGGTCGGGTGACCTTGATGTTGACCGGATCGCCCTCAACCACAAACACCTCGCCGCCGATGGCCTCAACCAGAGATGCATCATCGGTAATCGAAGCCGCCAGAGGTGCGTCATTCTCCATGCGCTCCAGAGCATCGCGCAGAAGCGCGGCTGGAAAGCCCTGCGGCGTTTGCGCCATCCACAGAGAAGCGCGTGGCGGTGTCTCGACGATGTGACCGTCGTCAGCGACTCGCTTGATCGTGTCGACGGCGGGAATGGCGGCAATCGCTCCTCGCCCGGTCTGCGCGCCGGCGATCACCCGATCGATCACCGCAGAGGTCACCAGCGGTCGCGCAGCGTCATGAACCAAGATCAGGTCAACATCAGCGGGCAGCGCCTCAGCCGCGCGCGCCACCGACTCGGCCCGTGTCGCGCCTCCAGCCACGCACGCGACCCGCGCGTCGAGTTGCTCAATCCATGCCGGCCGTTCGTCCACTTCGTGAGGGGCCAGAGCCACGCGTACCGCGACGACACGATCGTCGGCGAGAAAGGGACGCAGCGCGTGAAGCAGCAGGGGCTCACCTTCGAGTTCGAGCCACGTCTTGCGCTGCCCCCCCATTCGTCGGCCGAGACCCGCCGCAGGAATCGCGACCCCGACCCGCACGCTCACGGGGTGAAGCCGCTCTCAGCGCCGCCGCCTGACGGGCCCGGCCCCTTGCCGGCTCCGAGGGCGGGCATCGGGCCTGAGCCCTCGCGCTGCAGCGAATCGAACCGGGTGTAGGCCTTGAAGAAGTACAGCGGCACGGTGCCCGTCGGGCCGTTTCGCTGCTTCGACACAATGAGCTCGGCCAGGCCCTCGATCGAGTTGCCGTCATTGTCGGTGGGCCCGAAATAGTACTCCGGCCGGAAAAGGAACATGACGAGGTCGGCGTCCTGCTCGATCGAGCCTGATTCACGCAGGTCGGAGAGCATGGGACGCTTGTCGTTACGCTGCTCCGGTGCCCGTGAAAGCTGCGAAAGAGCGATCACTGGCACTTCAAGCTCGCGGGCCAGCGCCTTCAGACCACGCGAAATCTGGCTGACCTCTTGAACACGGCTCTCCGAATTGCGGTCGCCGGCCATGAGCTGGAGGTAGTCGACGACAATGAGACCGAGCTCGCGGCCCTCGGCCTTGAGATCACTTGCGAGACGGCGCGCCTTGGCCCGCATTTCGAGCACCGTGGCACCAGGAGAGTCGTCGATCCAGATCGGGGCGTTGTTGAGGTGGCCAGCTGCAGCCGCCAAACGCTGATGCTCTTCGGGGCTCATGCCTCCGCGCCGAATGTGCTGAGCGTCGATACGCCCTTCTGACGAGAGCATGCGCTTGAGCAGCTGCTCCTTGCTCATCTCGAGCGAGAAGATCGCCACCGGAATCTGGTGCTCGATCGCCGCAGTCGCGGCGACGTTCAGCACCCACGAGGTTTTCCCCATCGACGGACGTGCCGCCACGATGCATAGATCGCCCCGCTGCAGCCCAGTCGTCATGCGATCGAAGTCGGAGAACCCTGTCGGCAGTCCCGTGACGGGCGAGTCCTGCCCCTGCAGACGCTCGATTTCTTCGAAGGCCTCCCAGAGCAGGTCTTTGACCCGCACAAACCCGCCACGATCATGGCTCTGCGCAACCTGAAAGATGCGCGCCTCAGCCTGATCCAGAAGCGCCTCGAGGAGAAGACGGCCCGGGTCATCACCGACAACCTGCGGCCCACCCTCGAGGAAGAGAACCTCATGCCCACCCGCCACAAGATCCAGGACCAGTTCCTGGAGCACGTCATGTCCCACGCCCCCGGCTACGGCAAGCTGATGAAGTGGACCGACGTCGACATCATGCCGACGCCGGCCGGGGAGGGGATGGCGATGCAGCTCATCGCAGACAGGTACGGGAGGAACGTCATCGGCGTCGGCCTCGGCGGGGCGACCACCAACGTCTATTCAATATTCGACGACAGGTTCGTCAGGAGCGTCAGCGCCAACCTCGGCATGAGCTACAGCATCTGCAACGTCATGAA
>CAYVPD010000230.1:0-3373 GCA_964453545.1 uncultured Gemmatimonadaceae bacterium | reverse complement strand
TCACATCATAGATGCGGCAGAAGCGCTCGATCACGTCATCGCCGACCCCCGCGGCCCGACCAGCCGCGATCACCTCGTCGCGCTTCCACACATAGAAGCGCCCCTCTTCACCCTCAGAATCGGCATCGAGCGCGGCAAAGAACCCACCCTCGGGCATGCGCATCTCGGTCAGGACCCAATCCAAGGTTGAGCGCACGACGTCAGCGAAGTCTTCGATCCCGCTGAGCCGCCATGCCTCGAGATAGACGCGAGCGAGCAGCGCGTTGTCGTAGAGCATTTTTTCGAAATGCGGCACGAGCCATCGCTCGTCGACACTGTAGCGATGAAAGCCCCCCGCGAGATGGTCGCGAATGCCTCCGTCGGCCATGTGCCGGAGCGTGCTTACGACCATTTCGAGCGCCGCCGGATCACCGGTCACCTCGTGGCGTCCCAGCAGGAACTCCAGAGTCGTAGGCTGCGGGAATTTCGGGGCAGTCCCGAAGCCACCAAATACGTCGTCAAACTCCTGCTGAAGCCGCTCCAACGCTCGCTCCAGCAGCGCGGGGCTCAGCGCAGACGACGCATCGACCGCGGGTGCCGTCGGTGACGCAGCCGTTGGCTGAGGTGCCATCGACTGCTCAACGGCTCGGGTCATGCGGTCGGCACCGGCCTCGACTTCGTCACGCCGCTGGCTCCAGGCATCGTGCACCGCCTCGAGAATTTCATGAAAGGCCGGCATGCCATGGCGCCGCTCGGGCGGGTAGTACGTGCCCCCGTAGAAGGGGCGTCCGTCAGGCGTCAGGAAGACCGTCATCGGCCAGCCGCCACGGCCCGTGAGTGCCTGAACAGCCTTCATGTACACCGTATCGAGATCTGGGCGCTCCTCGCGATCAACCTTGATGTTGACGTAGAGCCGATTCATCAGCGCCGCCGTGTCGTCATCAGCAAACGACTCATGCTCCATCACGTGGCACCAATGGCAGGCCGAATAGCCGATCGACAGCAGAATCGGCCGACCCTCAGTCTTGGCGCGCTGCAGGGCCTCGGCGCCCCAGGGGTACCAGTCGACCGGATTGGTGGCATGCTGCTGCAGGTACGGGGAGCGTTGGCTGGCGAGACGATTGGGCATGAAAACGCGGGGTGAAAGAGGCGGACTGCGGCGCAGCGCCGACGTGGGCTACGCGCGGCGGGCCACGGCGGTCTGGATGCCGAGCCCCTGGCCACGCTTCAGGGCATGTCGTGCCCGGAAGGCCAGAAGTCCAGCCACAAAGCCCACGAAGTGCGGCTCCATCGATGACGTCCAGTCGATACCGCGCCGTTCCATGCGGCTCATCCACTCAAGGGCGTGGGCGTCGAGTGTGCCCCGGCGTTCCTGATGCACGACCTGCCATCCTGTGTCTTCAAGCAGGCGTCGCAACGTCTCAGGCGTATAAAGCGCCGTATGCCGCGGAGTATGATACCCCTGCCAGAAACGACCATGACGCCGGCGCGTCCAGCCGTCGTGGTCGGGCACTTCGATGACCAGCGTCGCCTTGTCGCGAGCCAATTCGGCGAGACGCGTGAGCAGGGCTCGGGGATGGTATTCGTGCTCGAGGTAATGCCACATCGTGATCGCATCGAACGGCCCTCCCAACGCCTCGTCAGGGAGTGCATCACCCCCAGCGGCCGGAACGACTTCGCCGGCAACGAGATGGAGCCCGCGCCAAGTCTCGGGGTGATCGCGCCACCCCGCATCGGTGAAGTCGGTGCCGACGCCCGTGCAGGCGACTTCGTCGATCAGTCGGCGTAGAAAGCTCGGCTTGCCACAGCCGACATCAAGCACCTGGCTGCCCTCCGACAGCGGCACGAAACGCCGCAGGGTCGCCACACGCGCGGCATCGACTCGCTCAAGATCACGCTCGACGAGATGGGCGAACCGACCCCAGGCCAAAGGACCGCGGTACGGCAGATAGTCGTCTTGGTAGAATGCACCCAGTTCGGCCGGCGGGACACGGGGATCGAGCTGCACCAGCCCACAGTTGGAGCATCGCATGAACGTGAAGCGCTCACGCGAGCCGGTCTGCATCATCGCGTGCGTCTCGACCTCCAGCGTGCGAGCGCTCGCGCCACAGATCAGGCAGTGACCCACGGGCTCTCGCGCACGGCCGGCTGAAGCCGCGTCTGTCGGGGGCGAGCCCACGTCGTCACCCGCCGTCGGCGGCTTCGGGTATTCATGCATGGCAGTTTGGGGCTGCGAGAAGCGACATCTGCGTTTTCGGGTCTGTGGAAGTTGCCGTGCACGCTTGGCCGACGACAGACCCCGGCATATCTTTCGAGGTTCAACAAATTTGAATTGCACCTCGCCGTCGAGGTTGACCGAGGTCGCTCCCCCTCCCGCTTGACGCAGGTTCCGCATGGCTTCAGAGACACGCGAGCCCGTGCTCGACAAGCCCCTCAAGGCGATCGCTGGCCTTACGGGCAACCAGCTGCTCGGATTCTACCGTACAATGCTTGTCTCGCGTTTCATTGACGACCGCGAGATGGCCCTGAAACGTCAGAACAAGGTCTTCTTCCAGATCTCGGGCGCGGGCCACGAAGCCATTGGTGTCGGGGTCGCGGCACATCTCGATCCGAAGAAAGACTGGACCTTCTTCTATTATCGGGACCGAGCCTTTGCGCTGTCACTCGGGCAAACTGCACTCGATCACCTGCTACAATCGGTCGGAGCGGCCGACGATCCCGCCTCGGGCGGTCGTCAGATGCCGGCCCATTACGGCGATGTGCGCTACAACATCGCCAACACCTCGTCACCGACGGGCACGCAGTTCCTGCAGGCCGTTGGTGCGGCCGAGGCCGGAATTCGCGCCGGGCGCATCGAAGGGGTCAAGGAGAACTTCTCGAGTTGGGCCGACGATGAGATCGTCGTGGTCACGACGGGTGACGGCACGACCTCGGAGGGTGAGTTCTGGGAGGCGCTGAACTCGGCGTGCAACCTGAAACTCCCCGTGCTCTTCATTGTCGAAGACAACGAATATGCCATCTCGGTGCCGGTCGAAGTACAGACGGCCGGGGGCAGCATCTCGAAGCTGGTCACCGGATTCCCCGATCTTGAGATCAAGGAATGCGACGGCACCAACCCGGTCGACGTCTATCGTGTTGCCGGCGAGCTCGTGAAGTACTGCCGGGAGCGCAAGGGTCCAGCTCTGCTGCACGCGCACTGCACCCGCCCGTACTCGCACTCTATGTCTGACGACGAGCGCATGTATCGGCCACAGGCTGAGCTCGACCGCCAGGCGGAGCGTGACTGCCTGCGGCAGACCCGTGCAGTGATTCTCAAGCACAAATTGGCGACGGAAGACGATCTCGAGATCCTCGAGGCCGAGGCCCGTCAGTCGGTTTCTGATGCCGCCGATGA
>CAYVPD010000229.1:0-3378 GCA_964453545.1 uncultured Gemmatimonadaceae bacterium | reverse complement strand
CCGTGTAGGTCGCCGGATTGGAGCGCGGGGTGCGCCCGATCGGCGACTGGTCGACCTCGATGACCTTGTCGATGTGCTCCAGGCCCTCAAGGCCGCCAAACGCGGCTGGCACGCTCTTGGCCTTGTAGAAATGTCGGGCCAGCGCTGCGTACAGTGTCTCATTGATCAGCGTCGATTTGCCCGAGCCACTGACGCCCGTCACGCAGGTAAAGGTACCAAGCGGAAAGTCGACCGTGAGATCGCGCAAGTTGTTGCCGCGAGCCGAACGCACCCGCAACTGCCGCTCGGGGTCAATTGGCCGCCGATCAGCCGGAACCTCGATGCTGCGCTCACCACGCAGGTAGGCACCCGTCAGCGATTTCGGCGCCTTGAGCACGGCCTTCAAGTCACCCTCGGCAACCACCTCTCCGCCGTGCCGCCCGGCTCCCGGACCCAAGTCGACGATCCAGTCAGCCGCACGGATCGTGTCTTCGTCGTGCTCGACGACGAGCACCGTGTTGCCCAGATCGCGCAGCGCCTGCAGGGTGCCCAGCAGACGGTCATTGTCGCGCTGGTGCAGCCCGATCGACGGCTCATCGAGAATGTAGAGCACGCCCACCAGCCGGCTCCCGATCTGCGTAGCCAGCCGAATGCGCTGCGCCTCGCCGCCAGACAACGTGCCCGCGGCACGACCCAGCGAGAGGTAGCCGAGCCCCACATCGACCAAGAAGCGCAACCGCTCCCGCACCTCTTTGAGAATCGGGCCGGCGATCTCTTCGGGCAGATCAGGTGATCCCGCCTTGAGCGACTCGAACAGGGCCGAGACGTCATCGATCGATCCCTCGACCACCTCACCGAGGCGATGGCCCGCAACGGTCACAGCGCGTGATTCGGCGCGCAGCCGCGAGCCATGGCAGGCTCCACACGGCAGCGTCGACATGTACTCCTCGAGCTGTGCACGCACCTTGAGCGACGTCGTGCTCGCATATCGCCGCTGAACACTGGCGACGACGCCCTCCCATACATCTTCGTAATGGCTGGTGTCCGCGCTACCCGCGGAACGCGCCTTGGGCCGGCCCCGAGCGCCCGTCGTCGTCGCGGCGCCCCCGCGATAGGGAAAGCGAATCTTCATGCTTCCCGAACCGAAGAGAATGGCGTCGCGCACGTCTTGCGGCAGCTTGCCCCAGGGCGTCGACAGCTTGAACTCGTAGGCTTCGGCGAGCCCGGGCAGTACCGAGTCGCGCAGATGCCCGCTCGGAGCGCCCCACGGCAGCACGACGCCTTCGAGCAGGGTCAGCGAATCGTCGGCCAGCAACAGGCTCGGATTGACCTCTTGCCGCGTCCCGAGACCGTCGCAGTCCGGACAGGCGCCGAAGGGCGAGTTGAAGGAGAACTGGCGTGGCTCCAGCTCGGCCAACGAGGTGCCGCAGCTCGCACAGGCATAGTGCTCGCTGAACAGATGCGAGACCGGCTCACCCGACTTCGGGTGCTCGACGACCTCGACGAGCCCATCGGCCGTGCGCAGTGCGGTCTCGACCGAATCGGCCAGGCGGGCACGATCTTCAGCCTTGATGACCAGACGGTCAACAACCACGGCAATGTCGTGATTCTGATTGCGATTCAGTGCGGGCGCGTCGGCGAGTTCAATCGTCGCGCCATCGACCCGGGCCCGCACGAAACCATCGCGACGGGCCTTTTCGAAGAGATCACGAAACTCGCCCTTGCGACCGCGCACGAGCGGCGCCATCACCTCGATGCGCGTGCCCGATTCGAGCTCAAGCAGGCGGTCGACGATCTGTGTCGCTGACTGGCGCAGCACAGGCTCCCCGCAACTCGGGCAGTGGGGCACACCCGCACGGGCCCAGAGCAGGCGCAGATAGTCGTAGACCTCGGTGACCGTACCCACGGTCGAGCGAGGATTGCGTGACACCGTCTTCTGCTCGATCGAAATTGCTGGGGAAAGCCCCTCGATGCCGTCGACATCGGGCTTCTCCATGAGTCCGAGAAACTGACGTGCATAGGCCGACAGCGATTCGACATACCGGCGCTGTCCCTCGGCATAGATCGTGTCGAACGCCAGCGAACTCTTGCCCGATCCCGAGAGCCCCGTGATCACCACGAGCTTCTCGCGCGGAATGTGAACATCAATGTCGCGCAGGTTGTGTTCCCGCGCCCCGCGCACGATCAGAGATTGCTGTGCCATGCCACTTCGTTATGCCGTGAGTTCGTCGGACAGGTTTCCGTGCCCGGGTGCCAGACGTTCACCCTCCGAGCCCAGCATCCGTTCCATGCACAGGCCGGATTGGTCTGACTTGCACTCAAGCGCGCGATCAGGCCACCTCGCCCAGACGGCGAATGCGCTCCTCCATGGGCGGGTGCGTGCTGAACAGGCTCATCAGCCCTGCCGAGCGCCCCGAAAGCGGGTTGACGATCGCCAGCTGTGCCGCCGCAGGATTGACCTGCATGGGAATGCGCCGCGCCTGCGCGTCGAGCCGTGCCAGCGCGCTCATCAGGCCGCGGGGCGAGCCCACGATCTGCGCCGCCGTTCGATCGGCCTGAAACTCGTTCTGGCGCGAAATCGCCAAGTGCAGAATTGTCGCAGCGAGCGGCGCCACAATCAGCAGGGCGAGTTCACCAATGGGGTTGTTTCGCTCGTTGCTGCGGCCGCCGGCAAAGATCGCCCCCCACATCGCCATGCGGGCCAGCATCGCCAAGGCACCCGCCATGGTGGCGGCAATGGTACCCACGAGCATGTGCCGATGCTTGATGTGGGCGAGCTCATGGGCAGCCACGCCTTCGATCTCATCGATCGACAGCGAGCGCAAGATGCCCTCTGTGAAGCAGACGACGCCGTTCTCCGGATTGCGCCCGGTGGCAAAGGCGTTGGGCTGCTCCTGCGGCGAAATCGCCACGAGGGGCATCGGCAGTCCCGCGCGCTCAGCCAAGCGTTCGACCATTGTGTAAAGCTCGGGCGCCTGCGCACGATCAACGACACGTGCCCGATACATGCGCAGCACGACGCGATCACTGAACCAGTACGAACCGAAGTTCATCACGGCCGCGACGACGAACATCATGACCGCGCCATTGGAGCCTGCGAGATACGCACCCGCTGTGACCAGCAGAAGCGTCAGCCCAGTCATCAAGCCAAAAACTTTGACCATCTGCATGATTGCCGAGTCCTGATCCGGCCCACCTGAAGCGGGCCTTTGGAGGTGCGTGGAGAGAGCTGTTCCCTTTTACACGGGCAGCTTCAGACGGGATCCTCGCCCGCCGCGCCTCAGTAGCCCCATTCGCGAAACAGGGCCAGACCATAGATCAGAAACGAGTTCAGCCCGAGATCTTGAGCACCGAGCGCGCCTACGCGCAGGAATTGGTCTTCGGCGAAGATCTCGAGAT
>CAYVPD010000228.1:0-3380 GCA_964453545.1 uncultured Gemmatimonadaceae bacterium | reverse complement strand
GCAAGCAGATGGAGCGCTTGGCCGATTCGGTCTGGGCCCGCTACCAGCAGGCCTGCGGCCATGATGCTGACGTGCCCGAAGACGGCTATCAGGGCGAATACGTGGCCGATATCGCGGCCGACTTTCGCGCAGCGCACGGCGACAGACTGGCCGGCGATCGCTCGCCCGAGGCGCTCGACGAGTTGCGTCACTTCGCCGTGGCCGCGCTGCGCGCTGAGCAGGACCGCGACCTGGGCGAGTTCCGGGTGCGCTTCGACAACCACTTTCTGGAGTCCTCGCTCTACGAAGAGGGCAAGGTCGAAGAGACGGTGGCCAAGCTGCGCGAGACCGGCCTGGTGTACGAGCACGACGGCGCGACGTGGCTCAAGACGACCGAGTTTGGCGACGACAAAGACCGCGTGATGATGCGCGGTGACGGCTCAGCGACATACTTCTTGCCCGATGTCGCCTACCACCTGACGAAGTGGAATCGCGGCTTCACCACGGCCATCAACGTGCAGGGCTCCGACCACCACGGCACCGTGGCGCGAGTGCGCGCGGGGCTGCAGGCGCTCGGCTTGCCCGAGGGCTACCCCGAATACGTGCTGCATCAGATGGTGCGCGTCGAGCGCGACGGGCGCGAGGTCAAGTTTTCGAAGCGGGCAGGCTCGTACACAACGCTGCACGAGCTCGTGCACGAGGTCGGTGTCGACGTGACGCGCTGGTTCTTTCTCATGCGCAAGCCCGAGGCCCATCTGGTCTTCGACCTCGACGTCGCGACCGATCAGTCCGACAAGAATCCGGTCTTCAAGGTGCAATATGCCCACGCTCGCATGCACGCGATCTTTCGCAAGGCGGGGCTCGAGGCACGCGAGGTCTCGCCCGACAACGTCGATACGGCCGTGCTCTCGCACCCGATCGAGCGTGAGCTGATCAAGCAGCTTGAGGCGTTCCCCGAGTTGGTGGAGCGCGCTGCGTCAGCCCGCGCGCCGCACTTGGTGTGCGACTACCTCGAGCAGACCGCTGGAGCGGCCAATGCGTGGTATCACGCGGGCAATCCCTCGAGAAATCCCGAACTTGCCGTCCTCAGTGATGACCCCGAGCTGCGTCATGCCCGGTTGCTGCTGGCCCGTGGGGTTCAGACGGTGCTGCGCAATGGCCTGACGTTGCTGGGTATCGAAGCCCCCGAGCGCATGGATCGCGCTGAACTCGACGAGGGGGCGGCGGCCTGACGGCTGGCTGACTCCCGAGACCCTTCGTTTCTCTCAATCCCCGATTTCATGTCGATTCTCGTCGTCGGAAGCGTGGCGCTCGACTCGGTCGAGACGCCTTTCGGAAAAGCCGACAGCGTTGTGGGTGGTTCGGCAACGTTTTTTGCCGCAGCGGCTTCGCTCTTCACGCCGGTGCAGGTGGTGGGGGTGGTCGGCAACGACTATCCGCTCGAGCAGCTCGACTTTATCGCAGAGCGCGGCGCTGATCTCTCAGGCATCGAGCAAAAAGACGGCCCCAATTTTTGCTGGGGTGGCCGCTATCACTTCGACCTGAACTCGCGCGATACGTTGTTCACCGAGCTCGGTGTTTTCGCCGATTTCCATCCGCGCATTCCCAGCAACTTCCAAGACGCTCGCTTCGTCTTTCTCGGCAACATCGACCCGGTGCTGCAGCTGGACGTGCTGAACCAGGTGTGCTCGCCTGAGCTCGTGGTGTGCGACACCATGAATTTCTGGATCGAGGGCAGCCGTGACGCGCTGCTGAAGCTGCTGGAGCGTGTCGACATTCTCATGGTCAACGACGCCGAGGCCCGCCAGCTTGCCGACGAGCCCAACCTGCTCAAGGCGGCACGGTGGATTCAGGCGCGCGGCCCTCGGTACGTGGTCATCAAGAAGGGCGAGCACGGTGCGATTCTCTACGGCGACGACTGGATCTTTTTCGCCCCGGGCTATCCGCTTGAGTCGGTCTTTGATCCGACAGGGGCGGGGGATTCCTTTGCCGGCGGTTTCTTCGGCTATATGGCTGGGGCACAATCACTTGGTGAGCGTGAGTTAAAGCAGGCTATGATGTATGGATCGGCCACAGGTTCGTTTGCTGTCGAGGCCTTCAGCGTCGATCGGTTCCGCAGTCTGACCCCTCGCGAAGTGGCTGAGCGGGTTCAGGAGTTCCGTGACATGACCGAATTTGAACACCGCCTGGAGGGTGGGGCATGAGCGAGCCGGGCAGCAGTTATCGCGACGCGGGCGTCGATCTCGACGCGGCCGAGCGTGCCAAGGATCGGCTGAAGGGGCTGGTGGCATCGACACGTGACGAAAACACGCTGTCAGACCTCGGGCTCTTTGGGGGGCTCTACAAGGTGCCGGCCGGCGTTGACCAGCCGGTACTGGTCTCGTCGGCTGACGGCGTAGGCACCAAGCTCAAGGTGGCCTTCATGGCCGGCCAGCATGAGAGCGTCGGGCAGTGCCTCGTGAATCACTGCGTCAACGACATTCTCGTGCAGGGCGCTCGCCCGATGTTCTTTCTGGATTACCTCGCCACGGGCACGATGGATGAGACGGTCGTGACGGAGGTGGTCGCGGGCGTGGCCAAGGCCTGCGGCGAAAACGGGTGTGCGCTGCTCGGCGGCGAGACGGCGCAGATGCCCGACTTCTACGCCGCCGACGAATACGATCTGGCCGGCTTCATCGTCGGTGTCGTGCCGCGGGCCCAGCTGCTTGACGGCTCGGCGATCGGCGAGGGCGATGTGCTGATCGGTCTGCACTCCTCAGGGCTGCACACCAACGGCTACACGCTCGCGCGGCGCGTTGTCTTTGATCACATGGGGCTTGGCATCAACGACGAGTTTCCCGAGGTCGGAGGCCGTGTGGCCGATGTGCTGCTCGAGGTGCATCGCAGCTACCTCAAGCCCCTGATGCCGTTGCTCGAGGCCGGGCGCATTCATGGGCTCGCCCACATCACCGGAGGGGGCATTCCCGGTAATTTGCCGCGCGTGCTGCCCGAAGGGCTCGGCGCGCGCGTCGAACGCGCTTCGTGGCGTCCGCCGGCGCTGTTTCGTGTGCTGGAGCGGGCGGGTGGGGTCGACCACGACGAGATGTATCGGGTGTTCAACATGGGCGTCGGCATGATCGCCGTGGTGGCGGCCGACGCTGCGGCCGAGGTCATGGCGCAGCTTGAGGCGGCCGGTGAGCGTCCGTGGATTCTCGGGAGCATCGAGCCGGGCGCAGGGGTGGTGTGGGACGACGCATGAGCCGCGCGATGCGAGGGGGCACAGGTTTGGTGCTGAGCCTCGTCGGCGCGCTCGCAGCTCTTCTGGTTGCGACGCAGCCGGGCGCGGCGCAGCTCGATCGCGCGGGCCTGCAGGCCCTTTGTGCCGCTGAGGCGGGCTGCCTCGATGCAGTGCTGGCGGTCGA
>CAYVPD010000227.1:0-3392 GCA_964453545.1 uncultured Gemmatimonadaceae bacterium | reverse complement strand
CCTCGCCGGCGAGGTCGAGCACCCGCCGATCACCCCGGCGCAGTTTCTTCACCAGCGGGCCCCACACTGCCATGGTGCCCGGGATCACGACAAAGGCCGCCAGCGTGAGCTTCCACGAAAGGCCCAGCATGAAGACCACGGCCACGCCAAACTCAAATACGCTTGAGAGAATCTTGGAGAGCTCCCGCGTGACAAGCGTGCGCAGTTGCTCGACGTCGTGCGTCAGGCGTGAGACGATCTGCCCCATGCGGGTGCGCCCAAAGAACGCGAGATCGAGCTCAAGCAGATGGTCGTAGACCTGATTGCGCAAATCACGCGTAATGCCCTGCTCGACCTGGGCCACGAGAAATCCGCGCAGAAAATCGAACAGGTTTTTCAGCGCAAACGCGAGCAGAATCAGCAAAATAATGCCCTGCACGGCCTGCAGCGGATCGCCCTGCACGTCGACGAGACGGTAGACCGTGGCATCAAGCAGGTCCGTGATCAGCCCGGAGCGCTCGGGGCCGCCACCCCCTGCCGGCCCGTCGACAAAGAGCGCCTCGACAAACGGAATCAGCATCACGTAGATCGAGGCATCGAGCGCGGCATAGGCAAAGGTACAGACCACCGCGATCGCAAAAATGCCGAGATGGGGCCGCAGATAGCCCAAAATGCGCAGGTACAGGCTCATCGCTGTATCAGACTCGGCATCAGGCAGCCCGTCAGCGCGGGCGGGGAGTAAGGCAGGCGACGGGCACGATCATCTCTTCGGGCGAGATCCCGCCGTGCAGAAACGAATTGCGGTAGCGCGCCTGATATTCGCGCAGCTTGGTCGGATACACGAAGAAGTGATCGTCGAGCGCGACGAGATAATTCGTCCCGATGCGGCCGGTCGGAAACCGCAAATCTCGGGCGTTGTCCGTCGCGAAAACGTCAGACGGCGTCTCGGCCCTCAGGTCAGCGCCGAACTTGTAGCGCAGGTTAAGTGTGGCGTCACGTCGTGCAAAAACCGTCGTGGGCCGCTGGCAAAGAATCGACCCGTGATCGGTCGTAAAGACGACCTTCAAGCCGGCAGCTGCGGCCTCCTGAAGCACGGCAAAGGCCGTGGAACGCTCGAACCACGAGCGCGTGATATCGCGCAACGCCGCCTCGTCTTTGGCGACCTCCATCAGAATCGGCGACTCTGAGCGCCCGTGGGTCATCAAATCGACGAAGTTGAAGACGAGGGCAATGACCCCTCCCCGTGTGCGAATGGCGGAGCGAATTCGCGCCCGCACCTGATCGCCCTCGCGGTCGGTAAACACTTTTTCATAGTGCACCGGTACGCGCCGCCCGGTGAGCCTCTCGAGCTGCTCAGACAGCAGCTCGTCTTCAAAGGCGTTGAGCGATCCCTCGTCGTCAGACTGGTTCCACCACCCCGGTCGATCGTGGGCGATCTCGTCAGGAAACTGCCCACTGAAGATCGCGTTGCGGGCGTACGGAGACGCGGTCGGGAGAATCGAGTAGTGCCAGCTCTCCTCGATGTCGAATCGCTCCGCGAGCAGCGGGGCGATGACCCGCCACTGATCCAGCCGCATGCAATCGAGCACGACCAGAAACACCGGGTCATCGCCGAGCAGGGGCAACACGTGTCGGCGCACGACATCGACGGACAGGTCGGGGGGCTCTCCATATCCGCGCATCCATCGCGGATACTCGCGCGCGACCCACGGACCAAAGTCATGCCGCAGGTCACTGAGCATCGCCTGAACGCTGTCGAGCAGCCCCTCTTCGCCGGCGTCTTCGAGGCGAATGTGCCACGTCGTGAGTTCGGCAAAGAGCTCGGCGTAGTCGGCCGCCGTGACGGCTTCATGACGCTTCATCGACAGCCGCCCGAAGCGTGCGGCAAAGTCTTGAGCAACCTGCTGCTGACGGATCGCTGAGCCTTCAAGAATGCGGGTCACGACGGAAAGCACCTGACGCGGAGAGGTCGGCTTGACCAGATAGTCATCGACCCGTCGCCCGATCGCCTCGGTCATCGTCCGGTCTTCTTCTGACTTCGTGACCATCACGACCCGAACGTGCGGGTCATCGCGGCGCAGCAACTCAAGCACCTCCAGACCTCTGCGCCCGGGCATCTGCTCATCAAGCAGAACCAAGTCGTAGGGGTGATCGCGCATCAGGGCGAGGGCATCATCACCGTTTGCGACGGCATCGACCTGGTATCCGCGTGCCTGAAGAAACAGCACATGCGGGCGCAGCAGATCGACCTCATCGTCGACCCAGAGAATGCGTTTGCCGGCAGAGAGTTCAGACATGACCGATGGATGGGAGAGGCTGGACGTCATCTTGAAGATACACGCCCCGTCGGGTGAGGATCACCGCATGAAGCCTCGCCAGAGCCTCAGCCGCCTGCAAGAAACGTGGCAGGAATACGCACGGCCAGTGATGTTGCGCCCGGCACGGGGCCCGCAGCGACATGGACCCGCAGGTCGGTCACGAGGGCGCGAAGGGCCGTCATGCGCTCAGTTGACGCCGCCCAAGCCAGCCCGTCCCACACCATGAGCCCGGCCCCCTGCAGTACCACGGCGGCACCGTGGCCTTTCACGTCGGGCCCCGAGCGCAAGCCGCGATCGGCCGCGACAACCAGTGCCGTGCCGACGGCCATGTAGCCGACATTCAGCCCAAGATTGACGAGCAAGATGTGAGCCCATCGATCTTCGGCCGCCAGCGCCGTGGCCAAGGTGGTTGCTGCCTCCGGCGGGCCTGAAATGAAACCCCAGCCAGCGATCCCCAGATTGATGGCACCCCAAGCCGCACTCTGCAGACCAAGGGCACGACGCGTGGGATGGCCCTCTCGATCTGACGCCCCGAATAGCGCCGCCCCGGCCGCCAGGTTCAGTGCACCCCAGAGCGCTACACGCTTGAGGTGAGCACGCTGGCCTTCGTGCAGCGCGGTGTTGAGGGCCTCGACGGCTGCACTCTGCGCCGTTGCCGGCCGGGGAGCCAACACTGCGGCAGCCAGGAGCAGCCACATGATCCCGAGGCGCGATCGCACGGCCGTCACTCGAGGTAGGTGTAGCCGTCCAGCCCGTCGTCGAGAAAGCGGCGCATGCTGACGGCCTCAGGCAACGACAAACGCTTGCGGGCCACGGCGCGCTCAATCTCCTTGCGCAGGGCCCGGCGCATGTCGTCGGGGTTGTACTGCACGTAGTGCAAGACCTCGCGCACTGTGTCGCCTTCGACGACCTCTTCGACCTCCCATTCTCCGTCTTCGCCTTCGACCACATGCACGGCATGCGTGTCACCGAAGAGGTTATGCAGGTCGCCCAGCGTTTCTTGGTAGGCACCCGTGAGGAAGACCGCGAGGTAATACGGTTCGAAATCGCCCGCCGGGCCACCGTTGTCGCCGACGCGAAGCTCATGCAAAGGCA
>CAYVPD010000226.1:0-3397 GCA_964453545.1 uncultured Gemmatimonadaceae bacterium | reverse complement strand
GGCGTACTGACGCACGGTCCAGACGCGCCCGCGGTACATCGTGGGGTGCACGCCCCGGGTAAACGGGAATTCCCCCGGCGCACCCAGCTGGGCTGCAGGATCGTCGAGCGCCTGCTCGGGACCATACACGGCATCAACGGGGATGCCGGAATCGGTCACAACCACGTCGTCGGGACGCGAAGGGGCTGGCTGGCTCATGCGTCACCCCCCTCATCCAGGGCTTCGAGCTCGATCAGAAGTTGGTCTTTGTTGACCGTGTCACCCGTCTTCACCGCGATGCGTACCACCCGGCCCGCGGCCTCGGCGCGCAGCTCGTTTTCCATCTTCATGGCCTCGACAATGGCCACGCCCTGCCCCGGCTGTACCACATCACCCTCGGCAACCTCGATTCGCACCACAAGCCCGGGCATCGGCGCGCGCACCGGACGCGGACCCGAACTTCCGGCGGCCGCTCGAGCCAGAGCACGGATCACCCGCGTGCGCTCATCGACGACCTCAACCTCGGCCGCTAGGCCGTCGAGGTGCAGGCTCCACACCCCTGCCTCGGCCCCACGCCGTGCGCTGATGCGGTGCGAGGCATGGCCGACCTCAAGGCGGTGGGCATCGGTGCCCGGGATCGAAAGCAGGCGGGCCTCGACCAACTCCCCATCCACCCGCAGGCCATCAGGGGCAACGACCACCTCAATGGCCCCATCAGGCGCCTGATCGTCTGAGGCTGGGGTTACATCGCCTTCAATCGTCACGAAGTAGCGCATCAGACTGCGGTCTCCGGTTCACAGATGGTGCGTTCCGACGGCGGCACGGCTTCGAGCGTCACAACCGTCTCGACGTGCGCGGTCTGAGGAAACAGATCAAACGCCCGCACCCGACGCAATGCGTACGCGTCAGCCATGCGCTTCAGGTCACGCGCCAAGGTGGCAGGGTCACAGCTGACATAAACGATGCGCGAAGCCGGGTGGGTGCGAAGCATTTCGGGAATGCCTTCGTCGAGCCCGCCACGGGGCGGATTCAGAATGAGCCGATCGGCGGGGAGCAGGTCAGAGAGTGCTCGCTCTACACTTTCATTGAGCACGCTAAAGCCTTCTGAAGCATGACGTTGTGCCTGCTTAGCTGCAGTATTTTCGAGCTCAATTCCCGTGGCCTTTGCGCCCTGCTCCGCCAGGTGCCGTCCGTACAGACCGACCCCGCAATACGCGTCGACAACGTGCAGGTTGGTGCAGTCGCCAAGCTCGTCGAGCACGTAGCGGTGCAGCCGCTCGGCCATGTCTCGATTGACCTGCAGAAAGGTGCTTCCCTCGAGTGCGATACGTGTGCCGAGCCAGAGGTCGTGCACTTCGCGCAGACCGGCGACATGTCGCGGGGAGCCCTGTTTCGGAGCGCCTTGCTTCAGAGCGCTGGCCGCCTCCGGCCGATGCCAGATGCCGACGAGCCCGTCGACCGCATCGAGCAGCGCTTCGGGGGCACCAGGCCCTCCCCCGCCCTCGACCAGTAACACGACGCCTTCTTCGACGAGGCGCAGGGTGAGCCGCAGCTCTCGACCCGCCGGCAGACGCCGCGCCCCCTCACCCCACGCGCCTCTCAGTCGTTGCCAGACCTCAAGCAGCTCGGGCGGTGCCAGCAGGCATTCGCCGTGCACCTCGACGATGTGTCCGGGCTGGTGGAGGGCATGAAAGCCCGCCACGACCCGCGCCTGGCGCCCGGGCAAGCGCTTGAGGGTGAAGGAAAGCCGGTTGCGATAGCCAAACTCGGCGCTGGCGGCCTCGACATCAGGCGTCTCGGCGAGTTCGATCCCGCCGATGCGCGTCAGGGCATCGCGCACGATGGCGGCCTTGGCGGCGAGCTGTGCGTCATAGTCGAGGTGTTGCAGCGCGCAGCCTCCACAGCGCTCGTACAGCTCACAGGCGGCCACACGGCGCTCAGCGCCTGGGGTGACGACCGCATCGAGCCGGGCGCGGGTCCAGCTGCGCGACTCCTTCACCAAATGCGCACGCACGCGATCGCTCGGTGCCGTGCGGGGCACGAAGACGACCCGGCCGTCGGAGAGGTGGCCTACGCCCTCTCCCCCGGCGGCGATCGCCTCAATGCTGATTTCCAAGGGTGCGCGGTCGCTCACGCGCGCCGTCCCCAAGGCCAGCCACTGGCCTGCCACGCGTCGAGCCCGCGACGGGGCTGTCCCAAGCGTGCTGGCGCGCTGGTGGCCCGCCGCTCCTGCTCCAGCAGCACGGCAGCGATGGCCAAGGCACGCCGGGTCTGGGGGTCGAAGGCCTCTCCACCCTCGAGCAACTCGGGGTGCTCGTCGATGAACCGGATCGACAGCTCACCCGCGCGCACCTCAGCATGCCGCACCAGACGGCGATGAAATGGCAGGCAGGTCTCGACGCCCTCGATGCGCATCTCATCGAGCGCACGTTCGAGCCGAGCCAAGGCCTCAGCACGCGTCGCCGCGTGCACAATGAGCTTGCCGAGTAGCGGGTCGTAGTGCAGCCCCACCTCGTTTCCGACGTCGATACCGCCATCCCACCGCACCCCGGGCCCCTGAGGCACGTCGAGCACGTCGACGCGGCCCGTGGCCGGCAGAAAGCCCTGAAAGGGGCTCTCTGCGGTGATGCGGCATTCGATCGCGTGACCGGAGATCGTGATTTCGTCTTGGGTGAACGGCAGTCGCTCGCCCGCGGCCACCCGCAGCTGCCAATGCACGAGGTCGAGCCCGGTGACCAGCTCGGTCACGGGGTGCTCCACCTGCAGGCGCGTGTTCATCTCCAAAAAGAAGAACTGGCCGTCTTGCCAGAGAAACTCGACCGTGCCCGCCCCTCGATAATCCACAGCCTGCGCGGCCCGAACGGCCGCCTGACCCATGGCATCGCGCGCCTCAGGCGTGAGAATGGCTGACGGAGCCTCTTCGAGCAGCTTCTGATGACGTCGCTGCACGCTGCACTCGCGCTCGGCAAGGTGGACGACATTGCCGTGCGCATCGCCCAGCAGCTGGATCTCGATGTGGCGCGGACGCCCGAGATAGCGCTCGAGGTAGACCGACCCGTCACCAAAGGCCGCCAGCGCCTCGCGGGCGGCCGCCTCAAAGGCGCGGGGCAGCTCGTCGGGTGTCTCGACGACCCGCATGCCCTTGCCGCCCCCACCGGCTGCGGCCTTGAGCAGCACCGGGTAGCCGATTTCAGCTGCGGCCTCGACCGCGGCATCGGTATCGGCGAGCGGCTCGACCAGCCCCGGCACAATGGGCACACCGGCCTCCTGCATGCGTCGACGGGCTTCGGTCTTGTCGCCCATGGCCCGAATCGTTGCGGGGCTCGGCCCGATGAAGACGAGCCCGGCGTCTTCAACGGCCTGCGCAAAGGGCGCCCGCTCCGAGAAGAAGCCGTAGCCCGGGTGAATGGCCTCGGCG
>CAYVPD010000225.1:0-3400 GCA_964453545.1 uncultured Gemmatimonadaceae bacterium | reverse complement strand
CATGATGTCACGGCCGGGCACGGGAATCAGCGAGCCGTTGTGGGCGACGCAGTTCTCCGTCGCGGTCTGCGGTACGGGCAGCTTGTAGTAGCCGGCGAGCTCCATCTTGCCGTCCGTCAGACGGAAGACGGCGTTGGCGCCCCAGGTGTCCGGGTCGGTCGCGCGGCAGCGCGGGGCGGAACCGCCACCCCATTCATCGGTGAACAGCACCGTGGTGGCGTCGTTGTTGAACGTTGCCGAGTGCCAGTATGCGAAGTTGGGGTCAATCACCTCATCAACACGAACCGGGTTGGTCGGGTCCGTGATGTCGAGCAGAATCCCGTTGCCCGAGCACGCTCCGGCGGCCAGACCGATTCCGGGATAGGCCGTGATGTCGTGGCACTGGTTCGTGCGACGCGACTGCTGCGTGCCCTCACCGTGGTCACCGCCCGACCAGAGACCGGCGATATTGCCGGTCGACTCGTCAGCAAAGATGCGCGGCATGCTCACGATCTCAGCCTGCTCGGGAGCGGCCAGCGGAACCCGCACGACTTCGATTCTGAAGAGCGAGGTGTTCGGGTCGTCTGCCGGATCGGCGCCGGAGCAGCCGGGAAGTTCTTCGGCCGGCCGCACACCGCTCGTGCCCTGAATGTAGACGTAGACGTTGTCCGGGTCAGACGGGTCTTCGACGATGGTGTGCGTGTGCGAGCCGCGGCACGACTGCACAGCAGCCACCTGACGCGGGTTGGAGATATCGCTGATGTCGAAAATGCGGATGCCCAACAGACGCACGTCGCTGACCGTCTCTTCGACACCCTCGACTCCGCAGTCGAGGCGGCCACGGCGCTCCTGTGCGGACATCACCAGCAGATGCTTGTAGACCGAGATGTCTCCCTGACCGCCGGGGCAGACCACGGCAACCTCAAGCTGCGGGTCGCCCGGGTTCGAGATGTCGTAGACCTGGAATCCGTTGTAGTTGCCCTGAAAGAGCCGATTCCCCTGAAACGCCAAGTCGGTGTTGCTGAAACGGCCATCGCCCGGGGTCTCAGGATTGCGAAACTGGTCCGGACGGTTGAGGGTCGCGAGCCGTTCCATGTTGGAGATGGCCTCTTCGGCATCCAGCCATCCTGCACCCAGTCCGATGCGCGGATCGTTAGGATCCCAGGTCATGCGGGGCGAGGCAGCTGCGTCAGCCTGCTGAGCGGTGAGCGCACCGGGGAAGAGAGGCAGCGCAGCCAAGAGCAGGCCGGCCGCAGCAAGGCGCAGCGCGCTCTTGGGCGCGCGAACGGGCGAAGATGCGGATTGGGTCATGGTCATGTAGGGCTGAAGGGGAACGGGCATCGCAACCTGAGGGCCGCAGATGCGCAACATAGGGCCGGACCTGCAGGTTCGGCTACCGTGGTACGATTGGGTGACAGGGTCGTCGTTCGTCGCCGAGCCTCATGGCGTCAGTGTCGTCAGAACCTGACGCATGCGGCGGATCTCGATCGTCTGATCGGCGTCGACTTCGCTGGCAAATTGAAAGACCTGGGATTCCTGTCCGGCCCCGGGGGCTGAAAACAGTTCGCGCACCATGATGATGGCACCCTCGTGGTGCTGAATCATCAACTGCAGAAAGAGACGGTCGAACTCGACGTCGCGCGCTTCGACCAACTGACGCATCTGGTCGGGCGCCAACATGCCCGGCATCGACATGTCGTGGCCCATCGCGGCGTGATCCATATTGCCGTGATCCATGGCGCCGTGGTCCATGCCGCCGTGGTCCATGCCGCCGTGGTCCATGCCGTCTTGTTGCGCCGGCAGCGTCGGCATGTTGCGCCAGTCGGGCACGTCTCGATCGCGGTCTTGCAGCCAGCGCGACATCAGGCCGATCTCGTCACCCTGCGAGATCTGCATGCGCAGGCCCATCTGCTGAATCGTGCGATTGCGGGTGCGTGCGTCAATCAGGGCCGTCATCTCCAGCGCCTGCGCGTGGTGATGAATCATGCCCTGCATGAACGCGACATCGGCCTCGGTAAAGGCCATGCCCTCGATTTCGGTCAGATCTTGAGCATCAAAGGTTCGTGTGGGCTCGCCCGGAGCCCCCGGCTGCACAACGCGGGGACCTGACGCGTCAGAGCCGGCACCGGTTGCTGAGGCCACAGACCCTGCCGATGCACAGGCCGAGCTGGCCACCGTGACAGCCAAGGCTGTGGCCCAGTGAAGCTTCTTCACGCGCAATAGACACTCCGTTCGAAAGAAACGCATATGGAATCGATGACGGGCTCGTGCTCCACTCGATTACATCTCGCCTCGGCCCATCTTGCGCAGAACCGTGTGCAAGATGCCTCCGTTGCGGTAGTACTCGACATCGACATCAGAGTCGAGGCGAACGCGCGCGTCAAACTCGACGGCCCGACCGTCAGCCTTCGTGGCCACGACGCGCACCGCCCCATTGGGCTGAGGGCCTTCGGGAGCGATACCCGAGATATCGAACACCTCGGTGCCGTCGAGTCCCAGCGATTCGGCATTCTCGCCGTGCGGAAACTCGAGGGGCAGTACGCCCATACCGACCAGGTTGGAGCGGTGAATACGCTCATAGCTCGTGGCGATGACGGCCTTCACGCCGAGCAGCGCCGTACCCTTGGCGGCCCAGTCTCGCGAAGAGCCCGTGCCATATTCGCTGCCGGCGAGCACCACGAGGGGCGTGCCGTTGTGCTGATAGCGCATCGACGCGTCATAGATCGAGGTCTCTTCACCGGTGGGCAGGTGGATCGTGTGACCGCCCTCTTTGCCGCCAAGCAGACGGTTCTTGATGCGCACATTGGCAAAGGTGCCGCGCATCATGATCTCGTGATTGCCGCGACGCGACCCGAAGGTGTTGAAGTCGACGGGCCCGACCCCGTGAGCCTGCAGATACTGACCTGCGGGGCCATTTTTGGCGATCGCGCCCGCGGGTGAAATGTGGTCGGTCGTCACTGAATCGCCCAACCAGGCCAGCACCCGCGCACCCTTCACGTCAGAGAAGCTGGGCGTGTCGAGGTTCATACCTTGGAAGAAGGGCGGGTTCTGGATGTACGTGCTGGAGCCGTCCCAGTCGTACAGGCTGCTCTCCTCGGGAAGAGGGAGCGCCTGCCAGTGTGCCTCACCCTCAAAGACTTCAGCGTAGCGATCGCGGTACATCTCGGGCTTGAGCGAGCGCGAAATGGTCTCACGGATCTCAGCCTGAGAGGGCCAGATGTCGGCCAGAAACACCGGCTTGCCGTCTTTGGAGTGCCCAAGTGGCTCGTTGTGCAGGTCGATGTCGATGCGGCCGGCCAGCGCGAAGGCCACCACGAGCATCGGCGAGGCCAGATAGTTGGCCCGCACCAGTGGGTGGATTCGGGCTTCGAAGTTACGGTTGCCGGAGAGCACCGAGCAGACACACAGATCGCCGGCCTCG
>CAYVPD010000224.1:0-3400 GCA_964453545.1 uncultured Gemmatimonadaceae bacterium | reverse complement strand
CGGCAAAGAGCATTGCAAACGCAAACGCGCCGACCAACAGCACGCCACGTACCCGCATGCGGTCGATCAGCGTGAAGAGCTTGGGTGCCACCATGTTGCCGACAACCACGGCCACCACCAAGAAGCCGACCGCGATCACAAACGTCTTGCCGACCCCGAAGAGCGAGAAGGCAGCACCGCCCGCGAGACCGCTCACAACCGCGAGAATCACGAGACCCAGCACGTCGTCGATGACGGCCGCTCCGATGATGATCTTGGACTCCGCCCGATGCATCAGGCGCAAGTCAGCCAGCACGCGAGCCGTGATGCCCACAGATGTGGCGGTCAGTGTCGCACCGACAAAGATCGACACGATGGAATGGCTGATTCCCGCAGGGTGCGCTCCGATCGACGGATCGAAGTAGAACCAGTAGGCGAAGCCAAGCGCAAACGGCAGTGCGACGCCCACAATGGCCACGGCGGCCGACGAGGCACCAACCCGGAACATCTCCTTCAGGTCGGTCTCGAGGCCGATCTCGAAGAGCAGAATTGCGACACCAACCTCGGCGAGCAGGTGCACGATCTCGGCCAGTGCGCCATCCGTCGGCACGAGTCCAAGTACGCTCCCACCCAGCAAAAGCCCGGCGACGAGCTCACCGAGCACGGCCGGCTGACCCACACGCTCGGCGGCCTCACCAAAGATCTTTGCGAAGACCAAGATGCCGACGAGCATGAGAAAGAAGTCGGCGGGCGCCGGGCCATGGTGCTCCTCTTCTCCACCGTGCTCTGCGGTGCCGTGCTCCCCCGCGGCCCCGTGGTCCATCGCAGCGCCGTGCTCGGCCTGCATGTCATGGGCCGCCTCTTCGCCGTGCGCAGCCGCTTCTTCAGCGATCGCCATGACGGCTGAAGGCGCCGCACTCGGCGCGTCAGACGCCGAGCCAGGGGAGCCACTGAACCAGAACAAGCCTGACAGAAGCACGAGTGCAATCAGCTTCTGAGGGAAGGTCAAACCGATCAGGCTGCGCTTCTTCTTCATCTGCATGAGGTCAAGATCTCCTGGTGGTGGAATCCCGCCGGTTGGGGCTTCAAAGGTTACCAGCCTTCTTGTGCACCATCGACGATTTCTTGAATCAGCATCTGCAGCGCCTGCTGCTTGGCCTCATCTTCGGTCTCGGAGGCCTCGAGAAACTGCCCGACGGCCCGAACCGCTGAACTCTCCCAGAGAATCAAGCGTTCGCGCATGTCGAGAATCTGCACCGACACGTTGATCGACACTTCACGCTGCAGCACCGTTGCGGCGCCACCCGTCGCGTCGGCCGGACGATAGCTCGGCGCCGACAAGTTGTAGCTCGTGATCTCGCCGCGCACAACTACGTCCGCGATCTCTTCACCCGCCGGGCGCAGCCCGAGGGAGCGGGGCAACCCGCGCAGCAGCACGTCTTGGATTTCTTGCGTCAACTCGAGCCGAGACGTGCTGTTTTCAAACGGCAAGATTGCAATCGTCTCGGCCCCGGTCAGCCCCGTACCAGCCTGAAAGCTGTAGAGGCATCCCGTCGCAGGACCGACGAGCAGCAACGCCGCGAGTGCGCGAGAAATCAGACGAGTCATGCCAGACATCAGGGAAACCAGATATCCGAAGGGAAGGGTTCGGTGCGCTGCACATCGGTCCGAGTGAGCCGGAGCTCACGCACAGCAACCAGGTCTCGGAACCGAGCCTCCAGGGGCACGCCAAGCGCATCGCGCTCGAGCACAACCTGCTGCACTACCGACCCCGACTGCAACACCTCGATGCGCACCAGACGACCCTCGACCAGATGGTACTGCACTTCTTCGCCGTTCGCGAGGGCATAGCGCAACGTCAGTCCATCGGTTTGTCGCTCTGCACCGAGCAAAACCGTGCCCAGGCCGGGGCGAAACACGCCCAATACACCCCAAAGCAGGTTGGGCGGCGGAACGACGGCGGGCGGCAAATCGAGGGGTAGCCGCAGTTCGTCGTCGACCAGTGCGGCACGACCTGCCCCCTCACCGTTGCCGAGAAACAGATCGAGACGCGCCTTGAACGCAGGCTCGAGCCGGGCCACCCCCTGCCCTGACGCTCGCACTCCCTGCTCGGTCATCGCCCAGTCAAACACGACACGGGTCGGATGCTGCAGCGCCTCACGCTGCTCCAACTGAAGCGCGAGCTGCTGAGCATCGAGCGCCGGAAGCAGCTGAACCACAGGCGGCGCCGAGGCGCATGCACTGCCCAGCATCGCGCTCACCATCAGAGCCACCGCAGCCACGCAGCGCCGCGCCTCGGAGCAGATCACACAGGTCATGCTGGACAAGGTACAGCACACCCTCGGGTCGACGAAGAGGCCGCCGCTTGTCGTTGCGATCGCGCTTCGTCTACCTTCGACGGCAATGAATACGTCTCCGGTCTATCTCGCCAGCGACATCCACCTCGGCGCCGTTTCGCCTGAAACGGAGCGCCGCTTCATCACGTGGCTCGAGGCCGTCGGTGCCGAGTCAAAGCTGCTCGTGCTCAACGGAGACCTCTTCGATTTCTGGTTCGAGTACCGCCAAGCGATCCCCAGGGGCTACACGCGCGTACTCGGCGCCCTCTCAGCACTCGTCGATAGTGGCGTCACCGTGCACCTGACCGGCGGGAATCATGACTGGTGGGGGGGCTCGTACTTGCGAGACGAGATCGGCGTCACTTTTCACCAGCGCCCCGTCGAACTTGACCTTGCGGGTCACCGCGTGCTCGTCGCGCATGGCGATGGTTTGGGCCCGGGCGATGCCGGATACCGCGTGCTTCAGCGTGTTCTGCAAAATCCGGTCTTCGTCGCGGCATTCCGCTGGACCCACCCCGATATCGGGGGATGGCTGGCCCGGCGCGTGAGCTCGACGGCGCAACGTCAGCAGAAGCAGGGCACCTCGGGGAGTCGCAGTCGCAGCCCGATCCTCGAGCAATGGGCCCTCGACCAGCTGCAAAAGCGCTCCGACCTCGCAGGCATCACCATGGGCCATACCCACCTGCCCCTGTTGCGGGTGTCACCGTTCGGCCGTTGGTACCTGAACACGGGTGACTGGGTGGACCACCGCACCTTTGCCATACTGCGGCCGGGCGCCCCGCCGACGCTCTACGACTGGACCCGCGACGGCGCGTCAGAGCACGTCGCTGCGGGCAGCCCAGCTCAGGGCAGCCTGGCTCAGGGCAGCTGAGCGACGGGCAGCCAAGGCGACCGACGTTTCTTAGCGGCCGCCGCCCACCGGCACGCGCAGCCCCACGTCGACGCGCCCCTCATCGCCCACCGGCGCCACTGTCACGTCGGCCGGGAACGTCTGCAAGTGCGCTGAGACGAACGCATCGGCGCCCGACAAGAAGAGGGTGAAGATGCCCAGTGCAAGCCAGTCTTCGAACTGTTGCTGACGAGCG
>CAYVPD010000223.1:0-3400 GCA_964453545.1 uncultured Gemmatimonadaceae bacterium | reverse complement strand
CCCGGTGGGCTCAGAAAGACGAGGGCCTGCACGTGCTTCAGGGCGCCGTACATTTCGGGCCAGGCGTCGAGGTCCCAGTTCTGTCGGTTCTCGTAGTCGGTCATGTCGGCTCCAGTTCGTTGCGATGATCGTCGGGGGATAGTGATGGCGAAGATTCAGGGCGATACTGGCTCTCGGCGGCAGACGTCGTCGGCTGCGATGAGCGCGTCGGCTAGCTCCGACGTCATTTGGGCTCGGCGGACCGGGTCGCGATCGTGCTCAGTCAGGTCAACCAGCTCGTCGGGATCCGCAGCAAGGTCGAAAAGTTGCTCATGTCCGTTGCTGTAGCGCGTGTAGCGACCCAGGTCGCTGAGCACCGTTCGCGTCTTGAACGGCATCAGCTGGCCCCGCCCTTCGATGCGTGCCACGGCCGCGTCGTCAACGCTCCACATGATGGAGTCGGCCAAAAACTCGATCGGGTTCTGGCGTGCATCACGCGCGGTGGCGGTGAGCTCTCGCGTCTCGCCGATCGACCACAGCTCGATGCGCTCGCTGGGCAGCTCGAGCACCGTGGCCACCTGCCGCACCTCAACCTGTGCGCTCGCGCTCAGTCCCTGCACGGCTACGCCATAGCCTGCCGCCGGATCGACCGAGACGCGTAGCGTGCTGCGTCCGTTGGCGACGGCCTGCCAGCGCGAGGTCGCGCCGGTTGCGGTGCCGATGGCTTGGAGCGTCGGCTCACCCTCTAGCGTCCAGATCAACGGAATGGCATCCAGCGCCTGTCCGCTCCTGCCCAGCACCTGCACGCTGACGCTCGCGGTATCTGACAAGCTGGTCAGCTGCAGCGTGGCCGGCGTGACGACGATGCTCGCCGGCGCCTCGAGGCTCAACCCCGTGGGATCATCGTCACGGCAGGCCGCGGCCGAAACCAAGACCAAGCCGAGTGCCAGTGCGCGGCGGCTAGCTCGAATAGCAGACGGTGTCGAAGAGCGGGTTTTCATGGCGTTGCGAGCAGCTTGAGGATAAGCCGTGATGCGGTGGCGTTTGACCACGACAAACGAGACCAGGTTGAACGTTAGAAGATGAGGTGCCGGCCCGCCACTCACGACAAGACGTCGGCGTCTTGGGCTACCTCTACCTCAGGGCCCAAGGTCGCCTCCTCACTCCACCACTCCGGCGCATCAGGCAGCTCGCCGGCCCTCAGGGTTGCCAGTCGCTCGACTCGACGACGGCGGCGGGCGCGAACGGTGACAAAGAGGAGCGCAGCCAGCAGCAGCCATGCAATCGCTGTCTGGCTCGCCACGCGTAGCCAGCCATAACGCTTCTTCACCCACGCACGCCAGTCAGTCTCCAACTGCGCCGGCACCACGCCATAGACTCGGCGCATCGCCAGATCGAAGCGCCCGTCGTCACGCCAGCGCTCCAAGAAGAGCTCCAGTGCCCCTTCCCCGCTGGCTTGCACCATATACTCGACTGTCGTTGCCGCCATCAGGTAAGCGACTTCGGCCGAGGCACGATCTGCGGGCCATTGAAACGTCAACGAGTCGAGCGCCGGAGCTCGCCCCAGGGCAATCAACAAGCGCAAGCGCCATACATCGCCCCGATTCCAGCCCGCGGCCCATTGCGCATAGCCCTCGTCGAACCAACGAGGCACGCGCAGCCCGGGTAGCGCTTGCCGCAGACCAATGTGCGCCCATTCGTGACGCAGGGTTTGAAGTGGGGGCGAGCCCCCCTGGCGCTCTGGACTCCCCACGGGAAGCACGATGCGGTTGCGCGACGGGATTGCAACGGCCGCACTCCACTCCGGGGGCCGCCCACCGCTGAAACGACGGAATGCGCGCTCATCGGGCGCGAGCCACACTTCTACATCGCGGGGCAACCCAACATCGAGCCCTGGCAGCGGCGGCTGCGCTTCAAGTGCAGCCCTGACCAGCTCAGCACGCAGTGAGTCTTCGCGTGCGAAATAGACCACGAAATCGTCACTCTGCAGCTGAACGAAGGGCTCCCGCTGCCCACGATCGGGCGACACCCCCGCTGAAGGCACGCGCTCTTGGGTGAGCGTCTGCGCCTTCCCGAGTGTCGGAAACCCGGCCACGACCATGCAAAGCAGGACGCTCGGGGTGAGAAACCACGAATTCGCAAGCATGCAGATAGGCTAGCTTCCAAATCGCTGTCTGCGCAGCCCCTGACTTGTCTCCCACTCGCGCTCAAGGTGCCCGACTCGCCGGCACTAAACCGCTGACGAACTGCCCGTCAGCCGTCGCGCGCGTGGACCCACCGCACCACGGCGGCGAGATCGTCGGGCAGAGGCGCGCGCACGTGCACTCGCTCTCCCGTGATCGGATGATCGAACGCCAATTGCGCCGCGTGCAAGAATTGCCGAGGCACACGCTTGGCGAGTTCACGCGCCCATTGGCTCGCCTCCCCGCTCATTCCCCGCTCCCACCGCGCTCCGTACACGTCATCGCCCACGACGGGGTGACCCAGATGGGCCAGATGTACGCGAATCTGATGGGTACGCCCGGTCTGCAGCGCGACATCAAGAAGCTCAGCGGCCGGCCAGCGCTCTCTCACGCGCACATGCGTCACCGCGCGGCGCCCACCCTGCACGACAGCCATACGCTTGCGTTCACGCGGGTCACGGGCCATCGGAGCGTCGACCGTCAGAGGTGATTCCGCCAGATGTCCCCACGCTGCCGCCTGATACAAGCGCTTGATGCGACGGTGCTTCAGCGCGTCAGACAGCGCCACATGAGCGGCATCGTTCTTGGCGACCACCAGCAGCCCCGACGTATCGCGATCGAGGCGATGCACGATGCCGGGGCGCAGCCGACCGCCGACACCGGAAAGATCGCGCAGGTGAAAGAGCAGTGCATTGACCATCGTGCCGCTGCGGTGGCCGGGGGCTGGATGCACGACCATGCCGGCCGGTTTGTTGACGATCGCCAGATGCTCGTCTTCAAACACGATCGGGAGCGGTAGGTCTTCAGGCTCGATGGCAGTGGATTCGGGAGCAGGAACCTCAACCTCGATGCGCCAATCGGCATCGACCGCCTCGGATTTGCGCGGGGGTCGCTCAACCCCGTCGGCGCCCCAAACCCGCACATGGCCCGCAGCCATAAGCTTCTGCACCCGCGAACGCGACAACTCGAGTTCGCTGGCCAACAGCGCATCGATGCGCTCGCCCGCTTGCTCCGGTCGCACGTGCACGCGCACGGCGCCGAAACCCCCGGCCTCTGACCCCTCTACCGCGCTCACGCCTCAGGCCGACGTCGCAACGCGCCGCAGCGCTACGACCGCCGGCACCCCGTCGAGATCGGTGGCCTCGACGCCGGTCCACGTGCCTCGTGACCCCGCCTCAGGTGCCGCCTCAAGCGCCCAGACCTCATGCGCCACGGCCAAGACCTCGCCGGCGATGAAG
>CAYVPD010000222.1:0-3401 GCA_964453545.1 uncultured Gemmatimonadaceae bacterium | reverse complement strand
ACCGAGATCGGCGGGACGGTGGGTGACATCGAATCGCTGCCGTTTCTCGAGGCCATTCGACAGTTCCGGCAAGAGGTCGGGCGTGACCGCGTGCTCTTCGTTCACCTTACTCTCGTGCCGTGGATCGCCGCGGCCGGCGAGCTGAAGACCAAGCCCACGCAGCATTCGGTGCGCGAGCTGATGCAGATCGGGATTCAGCCAGATATCGTGATCTGCCGTGCTGAGCAGCCGCTCGACGAAGACATTCGGCGCAAGATTGCGCTCTTCACCAACGTGCCGCTCGAAGGTGTGGTCGAGGCGCGTGATGTGGAGTCCATCTACGAGGTGCCTCTCGAGCTTCGCCGTCAGCACCTCGACGATGTGGTCATGAAGCTGCTGGGTCTGTCGTCGCCCGAACCCGACCTAACGCAGTGGCAAGAGATGGTGAACCGCATCAAGACGCCGGGATCGGGTCGTGTGCGCATTGCCGTCGTGGGCAAGTACACCGAGCTCGTCGACAGCTACAAGTCCGTCCAGGAATCCCTGATTCACGGCGGCATCGCCAATGACGTGAAGGTCGACATCGACTGGATTTCGTCAGAGAAGTTCGAAGATGGATATGCGATCGAGCAGCTCGGTGCCTACGACGGGCTGCTGATCCCGGGGGGATTCGGCTCACGCGGCGTTGAGGGCATGCTGCTTGCCATTCGCTGGGCACGAGAAAACGGACTGCCGTTTTTTGGCATCTGCTTGGGATTGCAGTGCGCCGTGATCGAATTTGCGCGCAATGTCTGCGGCCTTCCGGAAGCCGACTCCTTCGAATTCCGCGAAGCGTCGCCCGAGCCGGTGATCTGCCTCATGAACAGCCAACTTCAGGTGACCACCAAGGGCGGCACCATGCGGCTGGGTGCCTACCCGGCCTCGTTGCTGGCGGGATCGCGGGCCCGGGAGATCTATGGCGCCGACGAAATCAGCGAGCGCCACCGTCATCGCTTTGAGGTCAACAATGACTTCCGACCGACGCTGGAACAGAAGGGCCTGGTGATTTCAGGCACGTCACCAGACGGCGGTTTGGTGGAAATGGTCGAGTTGCCTGACCACCCATGGTTTGTCGCCTGCCAGTTTCATCCGGAGCTCAAGAGCCGTCCAATCTCGCCGGCACCCTTGTTTGCCTCGTTTATCGAGGCGGCGGCGCGGCGTGCCCAGCTGGAGCGCGAGATGGACGCGGCGGCGGCAGGAGACTGATCCAGTGACGCTTCCGCTTGCCTCGTTCTCGCTCATCGCCGGACCCTGTGTGCTCGAAGACCGGGGGCTCAATCTTGAGGTCGCCCAAGAGGTGAAGCGCCTATGCGATGCACGCGGGATTCCCGCCGTGTTCAAGGCGAGCTTCGACAAGGCCAACCGCTCCAAGCCCGGCGCCGCGCGAGGCCCGGGTCTTGAGGCAGGCCTCGAGCGTCTGGCTGAGGTGCGTGGCGCCACCGGTCTGCCGCTGTTGACCGACATTCACGAGCCAGGGCAGTGCGCTGCGGCCGGCGAGGTCGTCGATGTTCTTCAGATCCCGGCCTTCTTGTGTCGTCAGACCGATCTGGTCGAAGCCGCTGGTGCCACTGGACGGGTTGTGAACATCAAGAAAGGGCAGTGGATGGCGCCCGAAGAAATGCGTGCGGTCGTGGACAAGGCCCGACAAGCGGGCGCGGGCGCCGTCACACTTACCGAGCGCGGCACCTTTTTCGGCTACGGCAATCTCGTCGTCGACATGCGCTCGTTTGCTCGCATGCGGGCCGCCACCGGTGCGCCAGCCATTTTTGATGGGACGCACTCCGTGCAGCGGCCAGGGCAGGCCGACGGGGCCAGCGGGGGAGACCCCGAGCATATTCCGTCTCTGGTGCGGGCGGCGGTGGCCGCCGGGTGTGACGGACTCTTCATCGAAACGCATCCCGAGCCCGCTCGGGCTCCGTCCGACGCCACCAACATGCTTCCGCTGGCCCGCCTCGGGGCGCTTCTTGACGAGGTGGCGGCCATTCGTCGTGCCCTCGGCCTTGATTCGGTGACGTCACGCCCGGCAGATGACGCGTCTCAAGCAGCGGGCGTGGGTCGTGCTACCCCCGGAGGTGCTGACCATGGCTGAGCGAAACCGTCGGGCTCTCCCCGAGTCGGTGGCCCTCGCCTCAGGTACGCTGCCTTCAGCTGTGGCCCGCCGCATCGCACTCGTGGTGTTTGACGTCGACGGTGTGCTGACTGACGCAGGCGTGCTCATGAACGGCAAGGGCAATGCCGGCGAAGTGAAACGCTTCGACGTACAAGATGGGCTCGGCCTCAAGCTGCTCCGCGACGCTGGAGTGCAGGTGGCCATCGTGTCCGGCCGCGTCTCGCCGGCGACCGCCGCGCGAGCCCAGGAGCTTGGCGTCGTCGAATGCCATCAAGACAACGGCGCGCAAAAGCTGCCCGTGGTCGACGAGTTGCGCACACGCATGGGGCTGGAGTGGAGCGAGGTTGCCATGCTGGCCGATGACCTGCCAGACGCCGCCGTACTCACCCGTGTCGGTCTCCCGGCTGCGGTGGCCAACGCGGTTCCGTTGATTCGGGACTGCGCGCTCTGGGTGTCGACACGTTCGGGCGGGCACGGGGCCGTGCGAGAATTCTGCGACGCCCTGCTTGAGGCCCGTGGCGACCTGATGCGTGTGAGTCAGGCCTACGTCGACGAGCGAGGTGGGGTAGGGCAGGGCCCGGCTGGTCTGCGCTGGCGCGAACAACACCACACCGACGCGTTCGAATGAGTACGCCCGAGTCCACCATGCTCGATGCCGGGCGAAAGGTGATCACCACCGAGGCGGCCGCGCTGCGGGCGCTTGCTGATCGCCTTGATGCGTCGTTCGTCGCAGCCGCTCAGCTGCTTCAGGGTGTTTCGGGGCGCGTGATCGTATCGGGCATCGGCAAGAGTGGCATCATTGCGCGAAAGATCGCGGCCACGCTGACCTCGACGGGCACGCCAGCGACGTTCCTTCACCCGGTGGAGGGCTTGCACGGTGACCTCGGGATCGTGGGCCGAGACGACGTTGCGATTCTGCTCTCCAAGAGCGGCGAGACCAGCGAACTTGAAGGGTTGGTCGATTACCTGCTGCGCCTTGGTGTCCCGATCATCGCTCTCACAGGCAACCCGGGTTCATCGCTGGCCCGGCACGCGCAGGTGACGGTCGATTGCTCGGTTAGCGAAGAGGCCTGTCCGATGGACTTGGCCCCCACCTCATCAACGACGGCCGCCCTGGCCATGGGCGATGCTCTGGCCGTGGTCGTGCTGGAATCGCGCGGCTTCAAACCCGAAGACTTTGCTCGCTATCACCCTGGCGGGTCCTTGGGTCGGCGCCTGTCGATTCGCCTCGAAGACGTCATGAAGGCGTCACAACATGGCATCAGAGCGTCGC
>CAYVPD010000221.1:3179-3468 GCA_964453545.1 uncultured Gemmatimonadaceae bacterium | reverse complement strand
TCCAATACCCCCACGCGCCTGCGGTATCGGCGAAGACCACATTTTGGTGCGCGACGTCCATGTCTTGCATGGCCAGCAACAACTCCCCGGCGGTCTGCACGCGCAGGAGCTTGAGCAGCGCACGTTGCGCATGCGTCGTGTCATGCGCGATCCACTGCAGCGACAGCAGGTCTTCGCCCGCTCGGGGCTCGACCGGCGTCATGACCGGGCCATGGCGGGTTGAACGCACGACTATCGTGTCGGGCACCTCACGACCGCGCACCCAAATCTCTTCGATGCGTTGCTCGAA
>CAYVPD010000221.1:0-3169 GCA_964453545.1 uncultured Gemmatimonadaceae bacterium | reverse complement strand
GAAGGGCGCGCTGCCCTGGGGCGTCAGATACCGCGTTGTGTCGGCGGGATCGACGCGCTCCACGAAGAGGTCCATGTCGTCGAGGTACGCATTGGTGAAGCCCCACGCGACACCTGGTGTGTGGCCCAACACGATCCCTGGCATGCCGGCAACGCTAGTGCCGACGACATCGATCTCGGGGGCGTGCAACCCCATCACATACCAGATATTGGGATGGTCGAGCGACAGGTGAGGATCGTTGGCCAGCAATGGGCGCCCCGACGCGCTTCGGGAGGGGCCGACCACCCAGGAATTCGACGCACGCACGATGCTGGTCTTGTCGAGGTGCTCCGCCGCATCGGCCGGCACGCGGGCTGAGGCCAGAAGCTCGCGCGAGAGCGCCGGCATGTTTGCGGCCGCGGGCATCTCTGGCGCCGCGGCAAGCCGATCCGCATCAGGTGACGCGGGTGGCGTATCGCCCTCGATGGTGGGGGCCCAGCGCGGATACTCGGGCCGCACCCGTTCCCACTGCTCAGGGCCCAGCTCGCGCAGGGCGTCGGCGTGGTCAAGCGAGCTGCCATAGGCACTGAGGTCCCACGCCAGAATCTTCTCGATGGCGGTGACGTCAGCCAGCGTCCACGGCTCAGGCGTGACGCCGAGCACAAGCATTTCGGGAGGCCGGCGCGACAGCGTCGCCATGCGGGCGTTCACCCCGTCGACATAGCGCTGCACCAGGCCGCGCGTATGCGCATCGAGCGCCTCGGCCGTGGCTACGGCCGCCTGACGCAGGCCGAGCGTGCGCAGAAATCGGTCGGTCGCCACGGTCCGCTCGCCGAAGAGCTCGGAGAGCCGCCCGGTCGCCACGCGCCGAAACATCTCCATCTGCCAGAGTCGATGGTGCGCGTGCAGCCATCCTTGGGCAAAAAGCAGGTCTTCATCGCTCTGGGCCCAGACCTGAGGTACACCGACCGAGTCCCACAGCACCTCGACCGGTGCGGCAAGACCCGCGACCGGCTGCTCGCCCACCGGAAGCCCGTCACTCCACCGACCGGGCGCCGAGCCGAGACGGTCGATGACCAGCAGCGCAGTGCCCGCCACCACGAGCACGCTGATGGCCAGCCACGAGAGCGCGCGCCGCCCCACCCCGGGCCGCTGGCTGCTGCGCTCGCTCATGCGTCGCTGCTCCGAGCAGCGGCCAATGCCTGCTCAAGGTCGGCGATGAGGTCATCGACATCTTCGAGTCCGACCGAGAGCCTGATGAACCCGTCAGGAATGCCGATCTCGGCTCTCTGTTCGGGCGTCATCGGCTTGTGCGAGGTATAGCGCGGCTCGCTGACGAGCGATTCCACGCCGCCAAGCGATGGAGCTCGCTGGATCAGGCGCAGGGCCGTCGTGAAGCGATCGGCGGCGGCCCCACCTCCGGCCAGCACAAACGACACCATGCCCCCGGTGCCCGAGGGCATGATCTCGGCGGCAAGTGCGTGATCAGGGTGCGTGGGCAGCGACGGGTGTATCGCGTGCGTGACCTCGGGGTGGGTCGAGAGAAACTGTGCAATGCGGCGGGCGTTGGCGTTGTGCCGCTCCATGCGCAAGGGCAGCGTGCGAATGCCGCGATCGAGCAACCACGCCATGTGCGGATCGGCCGAGGGGCCGTACAACCGCATCATCGTCGTGATGCGGTCGACAAGAGCTCCAGGTCCGGCGACCACCCCACCGATGAGATCGGAGTGCCCCCCGAGGTACTTGGTGGCCGAATGAATCACCACGTCGATGCCGAGTGCAGCGGCGTCGAGGTGGATCGGCGAGGCAAAGGTGGCATCAACCACGACCGGAATGCCGTGCGCGCGGGCCAGCCGCGCGACGGGTCGAGGGTCGATCAGCCGCAAGGTCGGGTTGGTCGGCAGCTCGAGGTACACCATCTGCGCGTCGGGCCCGATCGCCGCCTCCCAGGTCTCGGGGGCGTCAGGGTCAACGAGCGTGCACGTAATGCCCCGCCGCGGCAGTTCGCGCGTGAACAGGTCGAAGGTGGCGCCGTAGAGATGGCGGGCCGCCACGATGCGACCGCCTTCGGGCACGAGCGCCAGCGCCGTCATGGCAATGGCCGCCATACCGCTGCCCAACACAAGCGCCGCTTCGGTCTTTTGCAGGGCAGCGAGCTTCTGCGAGACGGCCAGTTGCGTGGGATTGTTGCCGTAGCGCGTGTACAACAGCTCGTCGTTAGGGCCGCCGCCGACAAAGGTCGCGCTGAGCACGAGCGGAGGAGCAATCGGCTCTCCAGGAGCGTCGGCCAGCCATCCCCCGGAAATGGCTCGAGTTGATGCCCCGTGCTTAGCGGCGCCGTGCTGATGGGCCGCGTGCTGGGGTGTCTGGCGATCGGGGGCGCTCATGCGCGGTTCTCCAGTCGGCGCACCAGATGCCCGAGCGAATACACGTCGCCGCGGGTCGGGTCTTGAAAGAGCAGTCGCCGCGCCAGAAGGCGCTGCAGCCCGCGCGCGAGTACTGTGTCGTCACCCTCGTCATGGAGGTGCGTTTCGCTTAGCTGCGAGGCTGACTCGAGCGCCTGCCAGGCGTGGTCTTCGGCCGGAGAACGCTCTCCGACGAGCATGAACTCGCCATCGTCGCCTTGTGCCACCGCGGCCAGCGACTGACGCCGCAAAACGATCTCCATAGGGTCGCGGTGGCGGGCCTGCACCCCACGAAAGACGAAGAACGCGTTGCGGGGGCGATCTTCGGGCAGATAGCGCTGTAGAAGCTTGGCCACGACCTCGTCGGCGCAGGAAAAGTCGAGAATCGACACGTCGCTGAGATCGACCAGCGAAACCGCGGGATCTCCGACTTCGGCCAACTGCGTCTCGATCGCAAGCCGTACCGCCCGGCCCGTGGGTCGTGTCACCAGATGCGCATGCAGCGAGGCCACCGAGCGCTGCACCAGCTGACTTACGTCAATGCGAAGTCCGTCGGGGCTCATTTCAGGCATCGGTCAGCTCGCTCCCGGGCAGAACAATGTGAATCTGACTTCCAGGAAAACGGGCCATGCTCTCACGCATGGGCGGCGCGTCGCTCCAGTCCGGCACATCGGCGATTCGTGCACCGCCGCTCCGGATCGAAATCGCACCGTTCCAGCGACGTACCTGGCGGCGCATCTGTTGGATGCCCTGCCCCCGACCTGAATCTGGAAAGCGCGTCAGGC
>CAYVPD010000220.1:0-3475 GCA_964453545.1 uncultured Gemmatimonadaceae bacterium | reverse complement strand
TGCCCTGCCGTTGACCGATGGATGCGCTCGCTCGGCCCGGTTCAGCCCTTTCTGCGCTTCGTGGACGGAGCTGCTATTCCCGCTGGCCGCACGCTGTGGATTGTCACGGTCATCTGGGCCGGATCGCTGTGGGGCGCGCTGGCTGCCGCGCAGCCGCTCGCCTCGCTCTCGATCATCGTGGCGGCCTTGGTCGGTACGGGATTTGTCGTGCGCCGCAGCGAGTGGATGACCGCTACCGGCTCTACCCCCGAAATCTCTGAAGGCTGACGTCAATGCCGACCTATGATTTCAATTGCCACAGCTGTGGCGAACGATTCGAGCTCCGGCTCTCAATGGCCGCGTATGACAAGGGGGCGGGACGTGTCTGCCCCCATTGTGCGTCGACCGATGTCGAGCGCGCCTTCACGCCGGTCAATCTCATGGGGGGCCTGAGCCGCTCGATCGATGCTCGCCCGCACGCCCCACCGACCTGCGGCCCCGGGGGCTTTACGTGAGGCTGATCTCGGCGCCCGGTTCGGGTGCGTGATAGAAGTCTCTGATTCGGCGTGACACGTCGGACAAGGGTCCCTTGATGAAGGGAGCCTCAGGCAGCGAGTCCCTCAGATAGAGGCCGTACCGCCTGGAGATAATGCGGTCGTCGAGAATGAGCACGACCCCTCGGTCCGATCGGCGCCGTACAAGTCGGCCAAATCCCTGTTTGAGACGAAGCGCCGCGAGCGGCAGCATGTAGCCCCAAAAGGCATTGCCCCCCCTTCGCTCAAGCGCCTCGACGCGGGCAGCCACGACCGGCTCCGTCGGCACCCGGAAGGGCAGTTTCTGAATCACGAGGCCACGCAGCGGATCTCCTGGTACATCGACGCCCTCCCAGAACGAGGCCGTGCCCAGCAGAATCGCGTTGCCGTGGTCGACAAACCCCTGCAGCAGTCGAGCCCGCTCGGCCTCCCCATGAACGAACAGCGGCCACCGTGCCTCGATGTCGCGCGCCCGCAGTCGCTCGGCGACGTTGGTCAGCGCACGAAATGAGGTAAAGAGCACAAACAGCCCCCCGCGGGTCTGCTCAGCGAGCTGGGCAACCACATCGGCCGTAGCCTCATCAAAGGCCGCGCCTTCGGTCGCAGGGGGCAGATCGCTGGGCACGGCCAGGAGCGATTGCGTCGCGAAGTCAAAGGGAGAGTCCACGACCCGCTCCATCACGATCGGCGGCTCCTCAAGATCCAGTAGCCCGTTGGCGTCGACACCGAGGCGCTCTCGCACAAAGTCGAATCGCTTGCGCGTTGTGAGCGTGGCCGAGGCGAGCACCACCGTCTCGGCACGCGCCCACAGGGCGTCTCGGAGTTCGGGGCCCAACTCGATCGGTGCGGCGGCAAGCGCCAGATTGCGGCGACGCCCGCGACCTCTCAGCTCGAGCCAGCGCACAAACCGTGCAGCGGCATCCCCTGGCTCCAGCACCAGCTTCAGGGCGACCTGAGCGGCCGCAATGCGGCGTTCGGTACTGCGCACGTCGAGCAGTCGTGCACCCACTCGCTCTTCGAGCTCCTCATTACTTTCTACGCGCTCCCTGAGTCGCGCGAGCTCTCGCTCAAGGCGACCCCACGACGCCATCAGGGCCCGAAACGCTTCGGCAACACGGGTATCGCTCAACGGGTCTGGCATGCCCCGACCCTCAGGAGCATCGGTCCCATCGACGATGCGCACCGACTCCCCCTCCGCCGCTGCGTGGGCTCCCACCAGCGGCTCGATGCGCTCGATGAAGGCCTCCAGATGCGCTCGCGCGGCATCGACGGCCGGGCGTACCTGCTCTTCGATGTGGCGCCGCAATTCCCGTACGGCACCCTCCCCTGACCCGAGGCTGTCCTGCACCGCCGAGAGCACGCCCTTGCCCCGTCGATCGAGGCGGGCAAGCGTGCGATACATGCCGCTGCGTGTCACCTCGACCCCCAGATGCGACGTGGCCGCATCTTCGACATTGTGCGCCTCATCGACGATCACATGACGGTACGGGGGCAGCACCGCCGCCGACGTCCAGTTCTGCGTCGCCCGGCGCACCGCAAGGTCGGTGAACAGCAGATGGTGGTTGACGATGAGAATCCTCGCCGCGGCAGCCCGGCGCCGGGAGCGCTGATAAAAACATGTCTGGAAGTGGGGGCACCGGGCCCTCAGACAAACGTCGGGATCGCTGCGCACCTCATCCCAGACGTCTTCTGAGGGGAGAGCTTCCAGATCAGAAAGTGATCCGTCTTCAGTCGTCTCGATCCACCCGCGCAGACCCTCGAGTTCCTTCGACCGATCCGTCTCGAACAGCTCACCCGCCCCAGCAATCGCCATCTCGAGGCGTCTAATGCTGATGTAATTGCCTCGCCCCTTCACCAGCGCCCACGACAGCGTTGGCGCATCGGCATCGCTGCGCGACGTCTCCCGATCCACATCGCCCGCGGCGACACCCCCCGGCACGGCACCCAGACGCGCCCGTTCAGCCCCAAGCAGCCGAGCGACGAGGGGCAGGTCGTTGGTTACGAGCTGCTCCTGCAGGTTGATCGTCGCCGTCGACACGACCGTGCGCTCCTCGTTTTCGAGCGCCCACTTCGCGGCAGGGAGCAAATAGGCAACCGACTTGCCCGTACCCGTGCCTGCCTCGACCAGCAATACGCCACCCTCGTTGTAGCGCTCGGCCACCTCGCGCAGCATCGCCCTCTGCCCCGCGCGATCCTCATACTGGGGATGCCGTTCTGCCAGCGCCCCACCCGGCCGCACGAGAGCTTCGAGTTCGTCGAGTTCGAGCGGTACCCGTTCCCGCGGCTCCGGCGGCTCCACCACTACATACAGCTCCGTGGCCTCGTTGTTGGTGATCGCGGTACCTAGCCCCTGCTCCCACAGGCGCGCCGCCACCTCGAGGTCGGGATCGCTGGGTGCGAGCACCCCTGATGGATGGTTGTGGATCATCACACCGCCCACCGGCTCGTCGCGTGCAGCCGCCAGCACCGCGGCATGGTTGCCGCGCGCCACAGCCCGAGGCTCGACGACCATGGTGCCGGCCTCGACGCGGGCGAGAAAGCAGACCTCTCTCCCTCCGGCCCGCGCAATCTCCGCGCGAATGCGCTCGGCGGCCTCAGACGTCAGTCGCAGCGAGTGCACCCCGCGCCGGGGCTGCGGTGGCCCGGCAGGCTGCTCGTCGAGGCCGTCGAGCCCGGTCAGGGCCTTCCGGGGATCGACACTCACGTCTTCAGCTTCTTCTGCTTCGCGGCCGGAAAGAGCACGTTGTTCAAGATCAGGCGATAGCCCGGTGAATTCGGGTGCAGGGCGAGTTCGGTCGCCGGATCTCCGATCTGATGCTCGGGATCTTCAGGGTCGTGCCCACCAAAGTACGTGAACGTGCCCTCACCAAAGGCTCCGTGCACGTACTTGGCCCAACCGCCTTCTTGCGCCAGCACGATCGTGCCTGGCTTCAGACGATCGATGGAAAACGAGGTCGTGAGCC
>CAYVPD010000219.1:0-3478 GCA_964453545.1 uncultured Gemmatimonadaceae bacterium | reverse complement strand
CCTCTTCGCCACCCTCGTCGGCCGCTTCGACTTCTGCGGTCTCGACCTTGGCCGGCGTACGACGCTCCGGCAGCTCGAGCACCTCAAGCACGATGCGACGGTTCACGGCATCACACTCGGTGATGCGCAGGGCAACCTTCTCACCGGCACGGTAGTGCTCTTCGAGACGGTTCGGGTCGTCGACCGACGCCGCCGACGAAGGCACAAAGCCCTCGATGTCGTCGCCGAGATCCATCACGACACCCTTGTCCTGAACCCGCACGACGGTGCCATCAAGCTCGACACCCGGCACGAGACGCTCAGAGATCGAAGGCCACGGATCGTCCTGGATCTGCTTCAGGCCGAGGCTGATGCGCTTGTTCTCGGCATCAACGTCGAGGACCATGACCTGCACCTCATCACCCTTCTGAACCACTTCAGACGGATGCTCGACACGCTTCGTCCACGACATGTCGGAGACGTGTACCAGACCGTCGATGCCCGCCTCGATTTCGACGAAGGCACCAAACGACGTCAGGTTGCGCACCGTACCGGCCAGCGTCGTACCCGTGGGGTACTTGAGCGGCAGGGCCAGCCACGGATCTTCTTCGATCTGCTTCATGCCGAGAGAAATCTTCTCGTCTTGCGGATCGACCTTGAGCACCACGGCTTCGATCTCGTCGCCGATCGACACGAGCTTCGAGGGGTGACGAACGTTGCGCGTCCACGACATCTCGGAGATGTGGACCAGACCCTCGACGCCCTTCTCGAGCTCGATGAAGGCACCGTAGTTCGTGATCGACACGACCTTTCCGCGCACACGCGCACCGACCGGGTACTTGCGGTCGATCTCAGTCCACGGATACGACAGGAGCTGCTTCAGGCCCAGCGAGATGCGCTCGCGGTCCCAATCGATGTCGAGCACCTTGATGTCGAGCTCCTGACCGATCTCGACCACTTCAGACGGATGTCCGACGCGGCCCCACGACATATCGGTGATGTGGAGCAGACCGTCGAGACCACCGAGGTCGATGAAGGCACCGAAGTCGGTGATGTTCTTGACCACACCCTCGCGCACCTGGCCGACGAGCAGCTCTTTGACCAGCGTGCCACGCTTCGACTCGCGCTCGGTCTCGAGGATCACGCGGCGCGACACCACGATGTTGCGGCGGCGCTTGTTGAGCTTGATGATCTTGAACTGATAGGTCTCGCCGATGAGATCTTCGATGTTCGGCACGCGGCGCAGAGCGATCTGCGAGCCGGGCAAGAAGGCATCGACGCCCATGAGGTCGACGGTGACGCCGCCCTTGATCTTGCGCGTGAGCGTTCCCTTGACCGAACGATCGGCCTCGTGAGCCTCTTTGATCTTCTCCCAGACGCGCAGGAAGTCGGCCTTCTTCTTCGAAAGCACGACAATGCCGTCATCGTCTTCGAGATGCTCGAGCAGAACCTCGACCTGGTCTCCCTCGGCCGGCGGCTCCTTGAACTCGTCGAGCGGCACCGAGCCCTCGGACTTGAAGCCGAACTCGAGAATGACCGCCCCTTCCGTGACGCGCAGCACGCTGGCGTTGACGATCTCGCCCTCGCGCACATTCTGGAAGCTCTCGTCGAAGTCGCCGAGCAGGCGCTCGAACTCTTCGCGGGAGATGTCGAGCGGCTCTTCGCCGTAGGGGTCCATGAACAGCTCGGGCGACAGGCCGCCGTAGTCTTCGGCAGAGGCCTCGTACACTTCGCCGGTCAACGCGTCGACAACCACGTTTTCTTCTTCGGCGAGCTCTTCTTCGGTCGCGATATCGTCTTCAGTCGACTCGACCTCGGCAGTGGCCTCTTCGGCGATTGGAGCCTCGTCAGAAGCGGCAGCCTCGGCTGCGGCCTCGTCGGCAGAGGTGTCAGGTTCGAGCGTCGGGTCGAGATCGTCTTGCTTGGAATCAGTCATCGAGCGTCTCATCTCCCAGAAGGGAGGTCACCGACCCAGGGCGGACAGGCCCCGAATTGGGCGCGTCTGCAGGTCGGGCTGGAGAAAACAAGGCCCCCGTCAGAAATGGCGGGGGTATAGCAGGGGAAAGCTATGGGGTGCCCGATGTCGGGTCAACTACGGCGTCGACTCAACTCCACCGATGGATCGCAGGTTGATCAGAGACCCGCGGCTTTTTGCGCCAGCTCCACCACGCGATTCACCTGAGCATCAAAACTCAGCCCGGTGGTATCGATGATTGTGGCACCATCAGGTACGCGCAGGGGCGACTCGACGCGCTCCCGGTCGGCACGATCGCGCTCCTTCAGGCGCAGAGCTTCGTCGCCAAGGTTCTGCTCGTCAGGCGCGGCCACGCCCTCGTCGAGCAGGCGGCGGCGGGCACGCTCCGCAAGGTCAGCCTCAAGAAACACCTTGGTGCCGGCCTCGGGAAAAACCACGGTGCCCATGTCGCGGCCGTCGGCCACAAGGCGCCCTGCCCTCCCGAGATCGCGCTGGGTATCGAGCAACCAGGCCCGCACGGCTGGCAACTGTGCCAGGTGCGAGACGTGGCGGGTAACTTCGACCGTTCGCAGTTCGTCACCGAGACGGCATCCTCTGTACTCCAGCACGAGCGTCTCATCGCCGGGCCGCGCCGAGACCCCAAGCTGCGACAGCTCGGCAGCCGTCAGATCGGGCCAACGCTCCGGGGCAATCTGCTGGTCGAGCAACGCATGAGTCAGCATGCGATAGAGGGCACCCGAGTCGAGATAGCGATAGCCGAGGCGACGGGCGACCTCTCGGGCCGTGGTCGACTTGCCCGAACCCGCGGGGCCATCGAGCGTCACGATGGTGCGCGCGGCGTCAGCGTAGGGCGTGTTAGCGGTCGGCATCGACAAGCTCCGAGAGCAAGGTCCAGAATCCGGGAAAACTGATCTCGACCGACTCGGTACCCACGACCTGGATGGTGTTTTCAGGCTGAGCGGCGAGCACGCCGAACGCCATGGCGATGCGGTGATCGTGAAACGCATCAACACGGCCGGAGAGGGGGCGGTCGGTGCCTTGCACCTCGAGCCCGTCGTCGAGCTCTTCGACCTCGACACCGAGGGCCTGAAGGTTGAGCACGAGCGCGCGAATGCGATCGGTCTCTTTGACCCGCAGCTCTCGCGCTCCGGTGATGCGGGTGCGCCCCTCAGCCCGTACGGCTGCGACCGCCAACGCGGGAATCTCGTCGATCGCAAGGGCGACATCGGCCTCAGTGATGTCGATCGCGGTCAACGACGAATGCTGAGCGACCAGTGTCGCGACCGGCTCACCCCCAGCGTGCTGCTCATCTTCGAGCGAGAGGCGACCGCCCATGCGCGCAAACAGACCCAGCACGCCGTGACGCGTCGGATTGACCCCCACGCCCTCGATCGCGACCTCTTGTGGCCCGATCCCAAGAAAAGTCGCGAGCAGCACGAAGGCGGCTGACGACAGATCGCCGGGCACCTGCAGGTCGAGCGGCTGAAGTTCGGAGGGCACATCGCGCAGTTCGACGCGCACACC
>CAYVPD010000218.1:2835-3517 GCA_964453545.1 uncultured Gemmatimonadaceae bacterium | reverse complement strand
TGGGCGAACTCGGACTGCGAGGTGAAGGTCTTGTCGTTGGGCAGTGTCGACTGCCACAGGACCTGGGGCGACCACGGTTCGGTGATGTCCAGGCAGAAGATCCCGGACGACCCCTGCCGGCCGCTGCCCGCGAGCACCGTGCGGTACGTGCCGCCGTAGCGGACGTCCGCGACGGACATGGTCTCGTCGACGGAATAGAGGTGGCAGTAGCTGGTGTCGGCGATGGCCGCCAGCTTGGGCAGGGCGAGCCGCTGTCGGATGTTCGGTTGCATTTTCATCGATTGTCTCCAGATGGGCTCTCGGGCCAGTCGCCGCGCTGCACGATGATGTGACCGTCATTGATCACCATCAGCACGTCTTGCATGACCCCGATGTCTTCCAGGGGATTACGCTCAAGCACAATGAGGTCGGCTTCGTAGCCCTCAGCCACGCGGCCGGTGCGATCTGCGATGCCCAGCATTTCGGCCGGGGTCAGCGTCGCGGAGCGCAGAATTTCGAGCGGGCTCATGCCGATCTCGGCAAACTCGACCAGCTCGTGGGCGAGGGTAGTGGTGCTGTTGGGCCCGTAGCCCGTGTCGGTCGCGGCCACGATGCGCACGCCGAGTTGGCGGGCCATGCGCACGGTTTCTTGCACGCGTGGCAGCATGTGGCGCCCCCTGATGTTGAGGAAGGCGTTGTCGTA
>CAYVPD010000218.1:0-2825 GCA_964453545.1 uncultured Gemmatimonadaceae bacterium | reverse complement strand
CGTAATCGCCGCCGGGAATAGTCAGGTCGCGCACGATCGCCACCGTGGGCACGAGATACGTGCCGCGCTCGGTCATGAGCCGCAGCGTGGTCTCGCTCAGATACGTGCCGTGTTCGATCGATTGTACACCCGCCGCGACCGCATCGTACGCCCCCTGATCACCATGAGCGTGGGCGGCGACGGGCACTCCCTCGCGACCCGCCTCGTCGACGATGGCGCTGAGTTCAGCCTGCGAGTAGAACTGCTTGCGCGGATCGGTGGTCGGCAAACCGGCACGCTCGGTTGCGTTGGTCTTCACGACATCGACATCGCGTGAGACGAGCGCGCGGGTCATGGCACGCACGGCGTCTTCGCCGCGAATCTCACTCCCGTAGAGCTCACCAAGGTCGGGGTGATCCAAGAAGAACTCCGGAGCGACCGGAGGGCGCACATGATAACCAGCCGCGAAGTATTCGGGGGCCGTGAGGTTGCCGGCGCGCTGAAGTTCGCGCATGCCCACGTCGACGTAGTGCGAGGTGCCCATGCTGCGCATGGTGGTGACGCCCGAGAGCAGAGCCCGCATCGCGTCTTCGGCCGAGCCGACGTGCACGTGGGCGTCCATCAGCCCCGGCGCGAGATAGCGGCCCATGAGGTCAATCACCTCGGCCCCGTCTGTCGCCCCAGAAGCAGCATCCCCAGAGCCCCCTGCATCGATCGAGACGATTTGACCGTCATGCAGGGTCACTGCCGCGTTCTCCAGCACTCGCCCCTCGACCACATCAACGACGTGGGCGTTGACGAGCACAACGTGCTGCGCGGCAACAGGTGCGCTTGCGAGCAGCGCGAGGCCGAGCGGTAGCGCAAAGGCGAGCGGGGTGGGTCGGACTACGCGCTGCAAAAGCAAAGACATGCGATCGACTCCGAAAGGGACACGCGGCGAAGGGACAAGCGGCTAAGGCACCAAGCACGAGAGGGCGCCGGACTCGTGACAGAGTCGGTGCCCCCCGGCATTTCGGCAACCCGCTACCGCTCATTTAGGCTACGATCGCGTCGCTCGCACCGTTCAGCGATTCGGGGTAACGCTATGGCCGAGTCAGGCCTCGATCGTGGTGCCCTCAGGTGGACTCTACAACAACGGGCAGGCCGTGGTCTTCAAGGTGCCGTTGCCGTGGACCCGCCACGAATTCTTTTTGCGCACCGGGGTCGGGGTCGAGGGTGGCCTGTCGTGGCAGCGGCGCGATGGCTATGACGTCTCCGTCTCGGTGGGCATGCAGTCGTTCGTGCGTCACCTCGATCCGGGCACCCTGTTCGAGAGTGCGGAGTTTTCGTTGGCCGGCGGGCTGTGGGTCGATCGCGACAACGTGTTGCTGGCGAGCCTGACCCTTGATGAGCGTACGGATCGCAGAGTCGGGCTCAACATCTGTCCCGGCGTGCTACGGTTCGGAGAGGTCTCGTTCGGGTCATGGCTACTCTTTGATGCCGAGGGCCGGCCCTACTTCGGCATCACCGGGAGAACCCTGGGCGTGGGGCTAGGCGTCGGGTTCTGACGGGGGTGAGTCACTCCGGGGCCCACCCCCACATCTTGTGTGGTGAGGTTTCTACAAGCAGCATATGTCGCGCCATCAGTTCGTCACATCAGCGTCACGCCCGTTGCGGCCGCGGGGTGGCTCCGTGTATAGTCGAAGGCGAAGATCGTCGTAGCGCGTGCCCTTCAACGCGTACCATGGCTGCCTGTCTCGCTCTTAACGCTTCGTACGAACCCCTGACGCTCGTTTCGACGCGTCGCGCCATCCGTCTCGTGCTCGAAGGCAAAGCCGAGATTCTCGAGTTTGACGGAGACCGCGCGTTCCGCTCGGCGAACGCCAACGTGCCGTGCCCCACGGTGATTCGCCTGGTGCGCTACGTTCGGGTGCCCCGCCGTTTTCGTCGTCAGGTCACCAACACCTTTCTGTTCGCGCGCGACGACTACTCGTGCATGTACTGCGGCGCGCACCGTAGCGAACTGCGTGGCCGGCACTTTCTCACGCGAGACCACATTCTGCCGCGGGCCCAGGGCGGCGAAAACACGTGGGAGAACGTGGTCACCGCCTGCTCACCCTGCAACAACCGCAAGGGCAGCCGTACGCCAGAAGAGGCCGGCATGAAGTTGCTCACCGTGCCACGCGAGCCCAACTACGTCTACCTCGTGTGGGCGGTGCGTCGGGTCACGCCGATTCAGGCCAAGTGGATCGGCATGTTCTACGGCGAAGAAACGGTCGAAGTGCTTCGCGGCCGACTCGAGGGTGAGCCCGAGGTCGACTGACCTCGCCGAAGCACGTGACCCGGCCGATTGTCGATCCATCGGCCCTCATCGACGGTGATAACGCCCCCGACTACAACGTAGGGAATGCCTTCGGGATACTGGTGAGGCGCCTCAAAGGTGGCTCGATCGATGACGGTTGCCGGGTCAAAGACCACTATGTCAGCGAATGCCCCCTCGGCCACGCGCCCTCGATCGACAAGCCCGATCGCATCGGCCGGCATTGAAGTCATCTTGCGCACCGCATCTTCGAGGCCCAGCACGCCGAGCTCCCGCACATAGTGGCCCAGTACACGCGGAAAGGTGCCGTACCACCTTGGGTGGGGGTGCCCGATGCCCGGCTGCGTGAGGCGTCCGTCTGAGGCAATCATTGTCTGGGGGTGCTGCATGATGCGGGCGACATCGGCTTCGTCGAGTGCGTGATAGATGGCCGAAGCCCCCCCGTTCAACTGCGCCTCGATCACCAAGTCGGCACCCGTCTGAGGCGTCGGTTCGAGGCCTCGCATCACCGCCCAGTCGTAGAGGGTCTGCCCTTCGAGCTCAGGCA
>CAYVPD010000217.1:0-3551 GCA_964453545.1 uncultured Gemmatimonadaceae bacterium | reverse complement strand
CACGGGGCTCCCGCGTGGTGAGACCAGAGGCGCTGCAAGACGGTCTCCATGCCCGGGCGCAGCTCTTGGTCGCGCCGGCCCATGGCACGGCGGGCCGTGGCCACAAACGCCGACCAGTCATGGTGCACCCGGGAGCTGCCGTCTCCCCAGGTGAAGGGCGGTAGCCAGCGGGCAGACAGACCGGCCGAACCAAACACGTTGCTCCCGGCACCAACGACGGCGCCGGTGGTCAGCAGGGTGCCAATGCTCGTCTTCACGTGATCTCCCAAAAAGACACCCACTTTGGCGAGACCGGTGTCTTGTAGAGCATCGCGCAGCTGCACCCGCACCTCACCGTAGTTGTTCTTGAGGTCGGAATTGGTGGTGCCGGCCCCGAGGTTGACCCAGCAACCCAGCAGAGCATGGCCGAGATAGCCCTCGTGTGCCTTGTTGCAGAAGCCCGTGAGTACCGCGTCAGCGATTTCGCCGCGCAACTTGCACTGCGGTCCAGCTGAAACCCGGGCGAGGGAGCCCCCGAACACGCGGGTGCCCGCCCCCAACGAGAGGGGCCCCGACAGGCGGCCTGGGCCATCAACGCGCACGCCGGCAGCGAGGTGGATCGGGCCCTCTCGGGTGTCGAGTACCACTCCCGGTCCGATCTCGGCCCCTGGCTCGAGCACGACGCCATGGCGGCCTTCGACCCAGACGCCCTCTGGTGCGACAAACCCCGGGGACGAGGCAGCCAGCTCCGCTACATCAAGCGCGAGCTGCTCGGCGTTGTGCTCCACCATCTGCCACGGCCAGTTCAGCCAGAGAACCTGCACGGGCACGGCACGACCGGGGGTGAAGGTCTCAGGGCTCTGCAGAGCATCGTCGTCGGGCGCCTTGGTGCCCTCAGGGAGCCACCAGCCCACCACGCCATGGGCGTCTTCAAACGTTACCGGCTCGCCGCCCAAGTCACCGAGGGCGTCAAAAGGCGCCCTGGGCACGGCACGTGACAGCCACAGCAGGCGCCCCCGCGTGCCCGAGGGTAGGGCGAGCGCTCCATCGACACCGGGAGGGGCCCCTGCCTCCTCCCAATCCACCAAGTGGCTGCCGGCCCGATGCGCCAGACAGGGTGCGGCGGCCCAGGTTTCGATGCGCTCGCGCAGCCGCAGCGCTCCGAAGCGCAATTCGCCGACGGGGCGCGTCTCTGCAAAAGGCGACCACTCGCGGGCGCGCCGGTCATCAAAGAGTTCGACGACGAATTCACGCTGGCTCATCGGGTGGCCTCATCGCTGTCGAGCGCGTTGAGCAGCGTTTTGAGCTCGGGAGCGCGGTGCTTCGGAAACACCACGGTCACGCCGTTGGCCCGCACGGCGACAACGTCGTCGAGCCCCCAGACGATCAGACGCTCATCATCGCTCCAGATGATGTTGTCATGTCCTTCGACGACGTGGCCCGCGCCGGCCACCACGTTTCCCTGCGCGTCAGTGGGGCGGGTGCGGGAGAGCGCGTCCCAGGTACCGACATCATCCCAGCGAAAGGTGCTCGCCAGGCACGCGACCCGCGAGCTGCGCTCCAGCACCGCCACATCGATCGACACCGGCTTCACCTCGGCGAAGAAGGCGTCTTCGTTACCCGCTTCGAGATGATGCAGGGCCGGTTCGATCTCTGGGGCATGGGCACGAACTTCTTCGAGCAGCACCGAAGCGCGCCAGATGAAGATGCCGGTATTCCAAAGAAAGCCGTCTTCCAGGTATCGCTCAGCGGTTTCAGCATCAGGCTTTTCGTGAAACGCGGCCACGCGGCGAGCTGCAGGACTCGTCGGGAGGGGCTCGCCAGGCTGCAGATAGCCGTAGCCGATCTCGGGTCGGTCAGGCACGGCGCCAATTGTCACGAGCATGCCCTCGTTCTGCGCCACGTCGATCGCGGTGTTCACCCGTTCCACAAACGCTGCCGTGGGGTCAATCACATGATCGGAGTGCAGCGACACCAAGACGGCATCGGGGTCGTGCTGGACGGCCTTCCACGCCGCCCATGTCAGCACCGGCGCTGTGCCGCGAGCGGCGGGCTCAACCCAGAACGACGCCGACGTCAGCGACGGAATGGCCCGGGAGAACGGACCCACCAAATGGGGCCCGGCAAGAATCGAAATGCGCTCGGCGGGTGCAAGTGCCTGCGCCCGCTCCAACGTGTCCTGCAGAAGCGGACGGTCCGACGCCAGGTTCAGCAGAGGTTTGGGGGCTTCGGGGGTTGAGGCCGGCCAGAAGCGCGAACCCACGCCTCCAGCCAAAATGGTGATCCAGGCGTGCGCCCGAAATTGAGGCGATTCTGAAGCGCGAACCGACACGGCAGAGCTCCTCGTGACCGAAGCGAAACGGGTGGCGAACGTACCTGGCCGACGCGGGTAAAGTCAAGAAATATCGGGGTCTTGCAGACCTGCAACCGCAGGCTCGACGGGGTTGACACTCGTTTCACCCGTCGTCTAACCTAGCAGGCCTGTTTCGGCCCTCCCAGTGGCACCCGCCAACGGATTCGACTCCTTTGCACAACGACGTGTCTTCGACTTCTGTCCTGCCCGCAAGGCCCCGCTGGCGTTCGCTGGTCCTGGGCCTCTCTGTCGTCGCGACCGCGCTGACGTTTGGCGCCTGCGAAGATGATCCCTTCGGGTTCAACAACTGGGAGTCTTTTGAAGACACCGTGCAGCTGTTCTCGCTCGCGCGCCCCGAGCTGAACCTGCCCTCAGCCTACAACTTCAATCGTCGGTCGCTGCATCAGGTCGAAGCCGCCAACGCATCGGGGCAATGGGATGTCGCCCTCGATACGCGAGGCGGGCAGCTGGTTCTGCTGGCACCTCGCGTCTTGGGCATCGACGGTCAGGCGGGCATCGCGCCGCTGCCTAACGAGTCGTTTGAGACGATCGTCGAGGCACCTGCTGATTCGACGCTCTACATCACGTCGGCTGCGGTTCCTGTCGTCACGGGCCAGCTGTACGTGATCCGCACCAATCAGGGCACGGGCTCGTTTGGTCAGCGCTGCACCTACTACGCCAAAATGGAGCCGCTTTCGGCCGACGCCGAACTCGGGCTGCTAGAATTCCGGCTCGACTCCAATCCGATCTGCAACAGCCGGGATCTCATCCCGCCGGCGAACTGACTCGTGCTGGACATCAGGCAGCTTCGCGAGCAGCGCGACGTCGTGGTGGCGGCCCTCGCATCGCGAGGAGATGATTTCTCGGGGCGAGTCGATCGCATCGTCGAGCTCGACGATGCGCGCCGCCGTGCGCTGACGGAGGTCAACGACCTGAAGGCGCAGCGCAATGCGGTGAGCCGCGAGGTGGGTGATCGCAAGCGGGCCGGGCTTGATGCTGATGAGCTGATCGTCGAGATGCGGCGGGTTGGAGATGAGATCGACGCGCTCGACCATCAGGCACGCGAGGCCGAAATCGAACTCGAGGCGCTGCTGCTTGAGTTGCCCAACCTTCCGCTTCCCGATGTGCCGGTCGGTGACGAATCGGCGAATCACATCGACCACGTGAGCGGACAGAAGGCTTCGTTTGACTTCACGCCGCGCCCACACTGGGAGCTGGG
>CAYVPD010000216.1:0-3567 GCA_964453545.1 uncultured Gemmatimonadaceae bacterium | reverse complement strand
GTCGATCATCTGTACGCCGCCCCGGTGATCACGCAATACTTTCTGGAAAAGCAGCTCGAAGATCTCGTGGTGGTGGCTCCCGATGTCGGCTCGGCCAAGATGGCTCGGGGGTATGCCAAGCGGCTCGGCGCGACGTTTGCCATCATCGACAAGCGTCGGCCAGCGGCCAATGTGGCCGAGGTGCTCAACGTGGTCGGTGAAGTTGCGGGAAGGAACTGTCTTCTGACCGACGACATGGTAGACACGGGCGGGACCTTGGCCAACGCAGTTGTTGCGCTCAAGGAGCGTGGTGCCAAAGGGGTGTATGCAGCGGCGACCCATGCGCTGCTTTCAGGCGATGCGGTGAAGAAGCTTTCTTCAGTGCCGCTTGAGGAGTTTGTGGTGACGAATACCATCGATCTGCCGCAGGAGAGGCGCTTCGTTGGGCTCAAGATTCTTTCGGTCGCGGGGCTTCTGGCCAACGCGATCGAGTACATTCACTCGAACGAGTCGGTCAGCCAGCTCTTCGAGTTGCGGGAAGTGGTAGACGACTGAAACTCATTAGCGGGACGGGGCGCGGGACCCCCGCCGTAACGACCCAGTACCGGGCCCCCGCGGCCCCGACATCGAGTTGGAGACAAACATGACGCTGAATGCCACCCTCAAAGCCCAGAAGCGCGAGGACTCCGGAAAGGGAGTCGCCCGCAAGCTGCGCGCTGCAGGCCGTGTGCCGGCGGTGATCTACGGACAGGGCGAAGCTGCCACGCACCTTACGCTCGACGCAGCCGAGGCTCGCTATCTTTTCGAGCGCATCTCGGTTGAAAACACGATCGTGAGCCTCGAGGTCGAGGGCGACAAGGCGCCGGTGTCGACACTGATTCGTGAGATCCAGGTGCACCCCTTCCGCCCCGACCTGCTGCACGTGGACTTCTACAAGGTGCAGAAGGGCGTGACGATCGAGGTTCAGATTCCCGTGCATCTCGAGGGCACCCCGGTCGGCGTTCAGACTGAGGGCGGCACGATCCAGCAGATTCTCCACGAGATCCCGGTGCGGGTGATTCCTTCGAAGATCCCCGATTCGATCACGATCGATGTGTCGGCCCTTGCGGTCGGTGACTCGCTGCACATCTCTGACATCCAGCTTCCCGAGGGTTCTGTGGCCGCGATCGACGACACGCGCACGATCTGTACGGTGGTTCTGCCGCGCGGTGCCGTGTCGGCGGCCGGCGAAGAGGGTGAGGCTGAAGAGGGTGCCGAGGGCGAGGCTGCCTCCGAGGCCCCCGCAGCGGAAGCCGCTGAGAGCGCTGAGGGCTCGGCTGACGAAGGCGCCGAGTCCTGAGCTGACGCAGCTTTGAAGATGGTCGTCGGGCTCGGAAACCCCGGGCCCGAGTACGACGCCACCCGGCACAATGTCGGGTGGTGGGCGGTGGATCGGTTGGTGCACGACTGGGGCTTCGATGCCTTCGAGCGCGAGGGAGATCTGTTGATTTCCCGGGGTGAGCGAGCTGGCGAAGCCGTCGAAGTCATCAAGCCGACATCCTATATGAATCGCAGTGGGCTGGCGCTGGCCTCGAGGTTGGCCTCAGCCCCCGAGGATTTTGATCTGTCACGAGATCTGCTCGTGGTCGTCGATGACGTCGCGCTCGAGGTCGGACGCGTTCGCCTGCGGCCGCAGGGGTCTCCTGGGGGTCACAACGGGTTGAAGTCGGTCGATGCGGTCGTGGGTGGGGGAGGGTATGGCCGACTCCGCATCGGGGTGGGTGCGTGCCCGCGAGGTACGACCCTGGTAGACTGGGTTCTGAGTGACATGGAACCCGAAGATGAAGATCAGGTCGTCGAGCTGCTCCCTATGCTGGGGGAGGCGATCGGCGTCTGGATGCTTGAAGGTGCAGAGGCGGCCATGAGCCGCTTCAATCGATGATTGTGCTCCCACGGGAGCTGTTCACGGTCGCTGAGCGCTTTGGCTCACGGCCACAACGCCAACTGCAACGATGAGACGAGTCATTCCATGACCGACTTCGTGGCATTCACCGAATTTGCCTGGGTTCTCGGCCTGATTGGGCTGGCTATTGCCGGGGCCACCTATGCGTACGTGAAGAAGCAGCCGTCGGGCAACGACGTCATGCGTGATCTGGGCGAACAGATCCATGACGGCGCGATGGCGTTCCTGCGCCGTGAATACACGGTTCTTGCCGGGTTTGTGGCGCTGGTGGCCGTGCTGCTCTTCTTGGCCATCGGCGGTGCGACCGCTGGAGCCTACATCTTCGGAGCGATCAGCTCGGTTGCGGCCGGCTTCTTCGGGATGAAGGCGGCAACCCGCGCCAACGTGCGCACGTCTGCGGCCGCCAGTGAAGATGGGCAGGGCAAGGCGCTTCGCGTGGCGTTCTTCGGCGGCGCTGTGATGGGGTTGTCGGTGGCCGCGCTCGGCCTGTTCGGGCTGGGTGTGCTCTACTACCTCTTCGCGGCCGCGGCCATTCCCGGCACCGACGAGCTCCCGATGTTCTCGGAGATTGTCTCAGGGTTCGCCATGGGTGCGTCGTCGATCGCTCTGTTTGCGCGCGTCGGTGGTGGTATCTACACCAAGGCGGCCGACGTCGGCGCCGACCTGGTGGGCAAGGTCGAGGCCGGCATTCCTGAAGATGACCCCCGCAACCCGGCAACCATCGCCGATAACGTGGGCGACAACGTCGGTGACGTCGCAGGCATGGGCGCTGACATCTTCGAGTCGTACGTCGGCTCGGTTGTGGCCACGATCGCCATCGGTGCGACTTCGGCGGCGTTGGCCTCCAACGTCGTGGGTGCGGTCGCGCTTCCGCTGCTTACCGTCATGGTGGGCCTCATCGCTTCGCTCGTCGGGATTGCGATGATGAAGGTTCTGGAGCGTTCCAACCCGGCCTCTGCGCTTCGTAACGTGACCTTCATCGCAGCGGCGCTCTTTCTTGCCGTGATGTGGGTGGTGGTGGATTCGATCGGGTTCCAGATCGTCGATACGGAGACGGGTGTCGCGCTGCCGTCGTGGGGGCCGTGGGCCGCTATCGTGGCCGGTACGCTTGTCGGGATCCTGATCGGACTCGTGACGGAGTACTACACGGCCGCCGGCCCGGTGCGCAAAATCGCTCAGGCGAGCAACACGGGTTCGGCGACCAACATCATCAGCGGGCTGGCCGTGGGCATGGAGTCGACCGCGATCCCGATGATTCTCATCTGCCTCGCGATCTTCGTGTCGTACACGTTTGCTGGCCTCTACGGCATCGGCATCGCAGCTGTGGGCATGCTGGCTACAGTCGGCGTCACGATGTCGGTCGACGCCTACGGCCCGATCGCCGACAACGCCGGGGGCATCAGCGAGATGGCTCACCTCGGGCCTGAGACGCGTGCCATCACCGACTCGCTCGACGCTATCGGCAACACGACGGCGGCGATCGGGAAGGGCTTTGCGATCGGTTCGGCAGCACTCACGGCGCTCGCGCTCTTCAGTGCGTACGCTTCGAAGGTCGGGCTGCAGAGCACGGGCATCGACATCGTCGACCCGTACGTGGTCATCGGCCTGTTCCTGGGCGGCACACTGCCCTTCTTCGTGGCGGCTGT
>CAYVPD010000215.1:0-3568 GCA_964453545.1 uncultured Gemmatimonadaceae bacterium | reverse complement strand
CGCCTCCCGGCGGTGGTAGCTCGACGCGACCAAAACGAGCAAGCAGCGGCCCGGCCAGGAGCAACGAGGCACGAATACGGGTGGCGAGTGCGCGCTCGACTCGACCTGACGATACCTGAGAGGCGTCGACCGTCACGCTCTCGTCACTATTCCAGGTTACCGACGCCCCCAGAGACTCGATGATCTCGAGCAGCGTGACGACGTCACGGATTCGGGGTACGTTATCGAGGGTAACCGGTTGATCGGTCAGCAGCGTCGCGGCCAGACATGGCAGAGCGGCATTCTTGTTGCCAGTCGGGCGGATGCGACCCGAGAGGGTGGCTCCACCTTCGACGATGAACATGGACATGGGCTGGGCCGAAAGCGTGAGAAAGCAGACGATAAGAGGGGCCGCGTCGGTCTCGCCGACGTTCGGCACTCGAAACTAACTGGCGGTTTTCCTGGGGCAACCACAGGCATGCTCGACATCACCTGTCGCTTCGACGAGGTTCCGACATGAATACTCCCGAGACAATGCTGTTGATCGCTGTGGTCAACGATGCCGACAAGGTCGATGAGATTCTCTCCGGATTTCTCGAAATCGGCATCACGGGGGCCACCATCATCTCGTCAGAGGGCATGGGCCGCCTGCTGTCGCATGACATTCCGATCTTTGCGGGGCTCCAGACGCTGCTGCAAGGCTCTCGCCCCCAGAACCGCACCATCTTTTCGGTGATCACGGCCGACAAGGCCGACGCCGCATTCGGGTTGCTTCAAGAGGTTTGCGGCAGCTTGACCAACCCGGCGACCGGCATCGCCTTTTCGATTCCCATCGTGCGCGTGGTTGGTCTGGCCCCTCAACTCGGCGATGAAGCCGCTCCGGCTTGAGTGCTGAGCTGCCCCTGACGACCCGCCGATGAACCCCTTCGTCTCGACGCTCGTGATCGCTCTGCTGGCGCTGGCCGGCTCGCGCATCTCGTTTTCGACCGAGCGGGTGCCCGCCGCGACGCGTCTGCTGTTTCGCGCCGGCACACACTTTCTCTTTCTGGGCATGCTGCTCGGGCCCCTCGTGCTCGACGTGCTCACGCCCGACGCTGTGGCCCTGCTCTACCCTCTCCTGGGTCTGGGCCTCGGCTGGATCGGGCTGCTCTTCGGCTTGCAGCTAGAGCGCGAGACTCTGAAGAAGTTCCCGGCAACGTTTCCCTCGTTTGCCATGGCGCAAGCGCTGGTAACGTTTTTCGTAGTGGCTGGTCTGGGAATGGCAGGCCTGTATCTCGCCCGGTTCAGCAGCGAATCCGCGAGTTTTGTGGTGCTGGCTGGGGCTGCGACCGCTGCGGTCTCGGCACCGGCCGGCATCGCGCTCGTTTCGACAAATTTTTTGGTTCGTGGCCAGGTCCGTCGCCTGCTGTTCTTCACAGCCTCAATCGACGGGCTGGCCGGAATCCTTTTGCTGCATCTGATCTATGCCTGGTTCCACGGCACAGGCGTGCTGCCGACCTTCGGGCCCGGCGGAGCCCTGTTCTGGGCGGGAGCCGGCTTGGCCCTCGGCGTGGTGTTTGGCGTCGTCTTCATCTGGCTCACGCGCCTTCGTCCGGAGCGCGAAGAGCTCATCTTGTATCTCATGGGCATCTCGGCCCTGAGCGCCGGCGCGGCCCTTCAGCTTCAGCTCTCTCCCCTCTTCGTGGGCGTCATCATGGGAGCGCTTGTTGCGAACCTGTCGCCGGAGCGCGCACGCATTTTCCGGGAACTCCAGCGCTGGGAACAGCCGATCTACATCGTGCTGCTGATCATTGCGGGAGCGTTCATTCGGTTGCCGACCCCGTGGATCGGTGCGCTGGTTGCGCTCTACACCGCGCTTCGCATGCTCGGCAAGGTTGCGGGCACAGCGGTCGCCGCCCGGGGGCTCGCGCTCGACTTTCGCCTGCCTGGTGCAAGCGGACTCGGTCTCGTGCCGCAGGGCGGTATCAGCATCGCGATGGCCCTGTCGTTGCAGGTGAGTCTGGGAGGCCTTGGCCTGCAGGTTGCCGGGCATGACGCGGGTGAGTTGCTCTTTGCGACGATTGTCCTGGGCGTGGTAGCCTCTGATTTGGTCGGACCGCTTCTGACGACACGCATTTTCCGGCGAGCCGGAGAGATCCGACACGAAGTCGAGGCGGCTATCGCGGCCGGTGACGAAGACGCTGCGCGGATCGCGGCCGTGCGCCCAACCCAAGATCACCTGAATCGCCTGCCGTGAGGCGTGTTGATGCCTGGGGTCTGGTACTCCGGTCGAACCTCGGTGTAAAGTGACGTATGTGGACTCAATCCATCGACACCGTCTTCATCGCTGCGCCGGCCTCAGCCATCTCCGTGGCCGCGGACTGGGCGCTGGTTCTGCTGGGATCGCTCGCAGCCGTCGGGCTGCTTGTCATCGTCCCTGCGCTCTTCATGCTGCGCGGGGCCATACGATCTCTCGTCAAACGCTCATCAGAGCTGGAGCGCAAGGCTGACCCCCTGCTTGAGCGCGGCAAGGCGATTGGTGCCAACCTGGAGTTCATCACGACAACGCTCAAGCACGATGTCGAGTCGTTGAATGGCGCGATTCGTGGGCTGTCAGATCGCCTGACGCATGCATCGGAACAGCTTGAAGAGCGCGTGCAGGACTTCAACGCCCTGATCGAGGTCGTGCAGGGTGAGGCTGAAGACGTGTTGCTCAGCACGGTTGCGACGGCCAAGGGCATGCGCGCAGGGGCCAGTCGACTCACCTCACGCCGTGACCAGGACGATGCTGCGGCACCTGACGATGAGAGTGCGCGACATTCTGAGGACTGATCGCTGGCTGACGACGGATCGCTGGCGAGCGGCGACCGAGGCGCCCCGGATCGGACTGATCGTCGTCGCTTGGCTCGCTGTTCCTCTTGAAGTTGCGGCGTGGGGTCCCGGCACCCATGTGGCCCTGGGCGAAATGGTCTTGGGTGCGCTGTACCTGCTGCCCCCGGGGGTGCGCATGCTGCTCGAGCGCTATCCCATTCACTTCTTGTACGGCTCGATCGCGGCCGACATCTCGTTTGCCAAGAAGTACGTGCCCGAGGGGCGACACTGTCACAACTGGCATGTCGGTGAAGAGGTGCACGACGAGGCGGGCAACGACGCACTCCGGGCCGTGGGGCTGGGATACCTCGCCCATCTCGCCGCAGACACGGTTGCGCACAACCTGTTCGTGCCGCGTCAGCTGCTGTTGACCAGCACGACGGCCGCCGTGGGCCATGCCTATTGGGAACACCGCATGGACATACACGTCGGCGAAGACTACCTGGGCAAGGTCAGTCGGCTGGTCACCCACCACGACCACTCGGACGCCGACGCCCTCTTCGATCGCGTGCTCTCGGCAACGATTTTCAGCTTTGATACGAACCGACGTATTTTTCGCGGCATGATGCGCGTACAGGGCGATGAGCGTTGGCAAGTCGTCTTTGACCAGATCTTGCGCAATTCACGCTATGATGTGCCGCAGGCGACGGTGCAGCGCTACCTCTCACTGTCGTTCGACTACGTCATGGACTATCTGGCCCGCCGCCATCGGTCGGTGCCCGCGAGGTTTGACCCGGTT
>CAYVPD010000214.1:0-3586 GCA_964453545.1 uncultured Gemmatimonadaceae bacterium | reverse complement strand
ATTTGGCCAGATGTCGATCGTCTGACTGCACCTGCCCGACGCTACCGCACTCGCCCGAAGCGAATGTCGCGGGAGCGTGTGGCGTCGACGTAGAACCCGATCACATGCCCGTTGCGGTCCCGCTCGAACGCGAGCGTCATGCCCCCTGCTGTGAAGGTGTCGGGCTCCGACGGCATCAGGGCGAGAGGGGCACCCCGCCAATAGGATAGCATGAGGCGGGGTGCATCATTCGCCGCCTCATCGTCGCCCTCGGGCGCCTCAACCTCGAGCGTCAAATAGGTCTCAATTTCGTCGCTGAAGAATCGGCCCTCGAAGGCACTGAGAGCCTCGGCATCGGGCTTCCACGGCTCTGGGGCGCTTGAACTGTCGGCATCGTCGGTGACCACTCGCGTGGCATGAATTTCTTGGCCGCCCTGAAACAGTGTGAAGCCCGGAGCCGGGTCTCCGGCCTCAAAGACGATTGTGGCGTCAACAGGCACAATCTCAAACTGGTTGGGTGCAGTCGGGCGAATCTCGACCGGGGGCTGACCGGTGAGCTGAGTGAAGTAGCTGCCAGCATCGGCGTCGTACCACATGCGAGCGACCACCTGTGGCGCAGGATCAAGCGTATACGAGCCGACAAAGACGTCAAAGTCGGTTGGAGCAAACGATCCCGGGTCAAAGGTGGCATCGGCCTGCGGTGCCTCAGCCTCGTCATCGTCCGGCTCCATCTGATCGCCAAACCACGCCGCACCCAATTCGATCGCGGTGCCCTGCGCATTGAATGAGGCCGCGTTGCCTTGTGCCGTCAGCCCGGCATTGAGCTCTGGGTAGTAGATGATCATCGAGCGATGCGACGTGTCGGCACCTCCGTGGTGAACTCGGGCGAGCCACCGCTGCTCATCGACGAAGAGCCCGAGCCCATAGCCGCTTCCCTCACCGTCGGTGAGCAGGTTCTCGGTCATCATAAGATCAAAGATCTCACGTGACCCCACGACCGGTGTCTCGGAGAGCAGATTGACCCCCCATCGCTGCAGGTCGGCCACCGAGGCATAGATGCCACCGGCTCCCACCGCACCCCCCAGATCACCTGGAGCGGTCCAGCCGTCATCACCCAACGTATAGCCCTCAGAGCGCTGGGCGATCAGCGTCGCGGGTGTCATGCGCACGTAGGAGTCGTTCATCTGGAGGGGCGCAAACACATGCTCCTGCATGTAGTCGTCGAAGCTCTGCCCTGAGGTTTTTTCGACGATCTGCGCGGCCAGCGAAAATGCCGTGTTGTTGTAGTTGAACTCGGCACCCGGCGCGTTTTGGAGCGCCGGCTGGCGCTCCACCACACGTGCCACATCGTCGCGCACAAGCGCGGCCGGCGAGACCCCAGCCACCAGATACAGGTTCAAGAACTCGCGCAGCCCTGAGGTATGCGAGAGCAGATGACGCACCGTGATCGAATCGGTGAACGCAGGGAACTGCGGAAACCACTTGCGAATCGAGTCATCGAGCGACAGCCGCCCCGCCTGCTGCTCCAAGAGCACGGCAAAAGCGGTGAAGTGCTTCGACGTCGAGCCGATATTGGTGGGCGTGTCATCGTCAAAGGGCATGCTCCACGCGAGATCTGCGAGCCCCCAGGTATTGGCGTAAACCGTCTCGCCGTTGCGCCATACACGGATGGCACCACCCGGCCCACCAGGCCGATCCCACGCAAACATGAGCTGATCTGCGAGTCGGCGAGGATCATCAGATTTGGCCTCGAGCTGATCGAGGCGAATTGTGAAATCGCCCGAATCGTCATCAGCACTGGTGACCTGCAGAGTGTACGTGCCCGAATCATCCAGCGCGCGCGAAAAAGCTTCGACACCTCGGCTTGGGCCGTTCCATCCACCCAGCCGACGACCGTCGGCATCGAGCAGGGCCACCACGACATCAACCGATACCTGGTCGACCTCGCCGTAGAGTAGATAGTCGTCACCCGCCTTAAAACCGTAGCGGAGCGTGTCACCTGGCTCGAGCGATGCACGCACGAGCTGTCCAACCCGCAGCTCCGCATCGGGCGCGGGACGAGGCGCCGCATCTTGCGCGGCTGCGGGCCCGATGTGTGCCACCGTCATGGCAAGTGCCACTGAGAGGGCAGAGGTCACGGCGTGCAGAGAGTGAGCAGACATGGGCTGGGTTGGTCAGAGTGGATTGCGGGGCAGCGAGGTCGCAGGCCTGTTGCAAGGCCTGCAAGACCGTACTCACAAATCGGACGCAACGTGTCAGTGCGTCAAGTGCGCCAGCGCCCACGCGGCGTGTTCACGCACCAGCTCTGATGGGTCGGCCGCAGCCCGCTCGAGCACGGATCGCGCCGTTTCAGCAGCGGTCGCCGCGGCAGTTGGCGATGCCGCAGCCCAATTGCCGATCGCGATGCAGACATTCCGGGCAAAGCCGGCACGGCCGACGCGGCGCATGGCTGAGCCGCGTGAAAAGGCATCCCATGAACTCTCGTCGAGGGCAATCTCCAACAGCTCGATCAACGACTGCTTTTCCGGCCCCCGCGGGGCATAGGCCGGGTCGCAGCTTTCGCTCTCGGCAAAGCGCTGATTCCACGGGCAGACCTCTTGGCAGATGTCACAGCCGTAGATGCGGTTGCCGATCAGGGGGCGCAGCTCTTCGGCAATCGAGCCGCGGTGCTCGATCGTGAGATACGAAATACAGCGACGGGCATCCATGATCGGGGCCCCGTGCTCGTCGCGACCCAGGAGCGCCCCGGTCGGGCAGGCGTCGAGGCAGGAGTGGCACGTACCGCAACGATCGGCCACAAACGGCTCGCTCGGTTCGAGCTCGACGTTGAGCAGAAGGGCTCCGATGAAGAAGTATGAGCCGGCTTGAGGGTCGATCAGCATGGTGTTGCGGCCAAACCAGCCGAGCCCAGCACGCTGCGCCAGTTCGCGCTCGAGCAACGGGCCCGTGTCTACATAAGCGCGCCCATCGACCGGCGCGACCCCCCAGCTGTCGGCCTGAGCTTGGGTCCAACGCAGCAAGGCCAACAGTCGCTTCTTGACGATCTTGTGGTAGTCGCGACCTCGGGCATAGCGCGCGATGACGCCAAGCGAGGGGTCGTCGGGCACGCCCTCGGGATCGTCTTGGGCGTATGAGTGCGCCACGACGACGATCGAAGCAACATCACTCCACCCGGCCGTGCCTGAGGCGCGACGCTCCACGGCATCAGGCCGGGCCATCCACGCCATGTCACCCTCGAAACCCTGCGCGAGCCAGCGCTGCAACCCGTCGATGTGCACCGACGGTTGGGGGCGCACGACGCCGACGCGTGGGAAGCCGAGCTGGCGCGCTTCAGCGGCAAGCGCCGCGCTACGTTGGGCGGGTGTCAAGCCCGGTGTCATCACGCCACACCGGGGTCGCGGGTGACCGCATCCAGGTCGAGTTCGTAGCGCCGGCCCTTCCATTCGACATGCCCTCCGCGCCACCAGGTGCGCAAAAAGATGTACTGGGCGACCGCGGCCCCGAGGGGGTAGAGCAGCCCCCACAGCGGCGAGATGCGCATGCGCCAGCTCACCAAAGCCCAGAAGAGCACACCCGGCCGTCAGCAGCGCGACGGCGAAGGCAGATG
>CAYVPD010000213.1:0-3592 GCA_964453545.1 uncultured Gemmatimonadaceae bacterium | reverse complement strand
AGTGCGCTCGTTACCCGTCTTCGCACGTGCTCGGCAGGGACAGCGGTCGATGACTGAACGACGCTGAAAAGTGACGTATCGCCTCGACCGAAAAAGCTCTCCGGCCGCCACGCTGGCCAGTCTGCACGATGCCAGACGCCGGGGGCGAACCAATCGTCGTAGGCCACGGGCACATGATGCCGATCGAGACGCCCCGACGACGAGGCCGATGTCGCGTAGAGGCTGTACTCGGTCCAGCCCCATCGCCACTCAAGCAGATCGCGCCAATCGACGGGTGCCTTGCGCCCTCGCTCCCCGGCTACCGAGCCCAGGCGCGCAAGCAACTCGCGGCAGGTGTCGCGGTGAAGCAGCGCAGGCGTCACTCCCATCTCGAACGGCAGACGGCGGGCGTCGAGCAAATACGCAGACATCTGGTACCACAGGCGGTGCCGCGGGGGCACGATCTCGACGAGGCGTGCGCGGCCTTGGTCCAGCAGATCAGCCTTCGAGTTAGTGCGACACACGAGCACGTCGCTGCCGAGCGTCAGGCAGACGTCAGCCTCGCCGTCAGCCGCCACGGCAAGCTTCACCATCTGCTGGCGATACCAGCCGCGACGCAGCCAACGTCTCAGCCACGGCGTCTTCAGGCCGCCCTGCCATCCCCCGAGAGCCTCACGCTCTGACAAAACCCGCACGTCGATGCCAGGCAGCCCGCCGAGTGTGGCCGCCACCTGTGGCACATCGCCAGCCACAGCTACCACGACATGAAGCCGACGCACCGGGAGCCCAAAGGCTCGGATCGTGTCAAAAAGGAGTGCGGCGCGCGGCAGGTCGGCCTGCCGGAGCGGCAGAACCGCGTCGACCGTCGGGTCAGCCGGCCCGGCCACCTTCATTCCACAAGCGTCGCAGATATTCGAACGGGTAGATGCCCGTGCTGTGTCCATCGCTCCAGACAAAGCGGAGCGCATAGCGACCGACGTAATGAATGGCCTCGGGATACACACCCTCGGGAACCATCGAGGGCACGAGAATGCGCTCCCCGGTCATCTCGTCGACGCAGCCCGCACACGGGCACCTGAGCCGCAATTCTCGCGGAGTGTAGACGCTTTCGACCCCATCACGCCATTCGATGCGCAGTTGGGTGCCGTCGAGCGTTGGGCCGATCGCCTCAGGCGTGATCTCGTGCTTCATTGTGGCCCCTCTTCACCTTGGGCGCCGAAGTGCTCGGCAAAGGCGCGAAACGCCTGGCCCCGATGCGACAGCTCATGCTTCTGCGCCGACGACGCCTGCGCGAACGTACACCCCAGGGCGGGCACAAAGAACAAGGGATCATAGCCGAAGCCGCCCTCGCCCTGCGGCGTCTCGGTGATCACGCCTTCGACCGAGGCACGGAAGGTCAGGCCCTGAGCCTCTTCTTGAGCCTCTGAGCCTGGCGCAGCCACAAAGGACACAACGCAGACGTAGCGAGCCGTGCGCCCCACGGCTGGGACGCCTGCCAGACGCTCGAGCAAGTAACGGTTGTTCGCACGATCGCGCGCGGCCCCCTCGAAGTCGCCGGGTGCGAAGCGTTTTGTGAAGACCCCGGGCGCCTGGTCGAGAGCATCGACCTCGAGCCCCGAGTCATCGGCTACAGTGGGCAACCCGGCGTGAGCTGCATACCATCGGGCCTTGGACAGCGCATTGGCCTCAAAGGTGTCGAAGGGCTCGAGTTCGTCATCGGGCGGATCTGGAGGAAGCTCGACTTCATGCAGCCCAACGAGCTCAATCTCGCCGAGCGGCGCCAAAATCTCACGGATTTCCCCGAGCTTGTGCTCTGAGCGGGTGGCGACCAGCAGCTTCATCGAGGCCCCTCCGACCCCTTAGACCGAGGCCGCACGCAGCGCGTCTTGCTGCGCCGCGAGCAACGTGGAGATCCCGGAAAGCGCGAGATCCAGCAACCGATCGAGTTCCGCACGCGCAAACGGCGCACCCTCGGCCGTGCCCTGCACTTCAACCAATTGCCTTGCCCCGGTCGCTACGACATTCATGTCCACCTGCGCATCGCGATCCAGCGCGTAGTCCAAGTCGAGGCGAGGCAGCCCGTCGGCAATGCCGACACTCACCGCCGCAACGCCATCACGCACAGGGCTGGCCTCGAGCAGCCCCTGTTTCACCAGGCCCCGGCAGGCCAATTCAAGCGCTACCCACGCCCCTGTAATCGAGGCGGTTCGGGTGCCGCCGTCGGCCTGAAGTACGTCGCAGTCAAGCGTGATCTGCCGCGGCCCGAGGGCCTCAAGGTCGACCACGGCCCGCAGCGACCGGCCAATCAGGCGCTGAATCTCTTGCGTGCGCCCCTTGGGAGCACCTCGCTCGCGGCCCGTGCGAGTGTGGGTGGAGCGCGGGAGCATCGAATACTCTGCCGTCACCCATCCGCGGCCCGAGGCCTGCAGCCAGGGCGGCAGCGTCTCTTCAACCGACGCCGTGCACAACACGCGGGTATTGCCCATGGCGATCAGGCACGAGCCCTCGGCGTACGGGGCCCAGCCGGTCTGAAACGAGATCGGGCGGAGTTCATCGGCGGCACGAGAAGCAGAGCCAGTCATGATCAGCCTTGGTTGCGGATGCGCTCAACGAGCGACGTCGTAGAAAACCCGGGAACGAACGGGAGCACGTGAACCTGTCCCCCGGCGGCCTCGACGGCTGTTCGCCCGACCACCGTGTCGAGGGTGTAGTCGCCCCCCTTCACCAGATGGTCCGGCAGAAGAGCCTGAATCAGTTCGGCCGGTGTGTCTTCATCAAACAAGCAGACCGCATCGACCGCAGCGAGCCCGGCCAGCACCCGCATGCGGGCCGTCTCGGGCACCAGAGGCCTCTGCGGGCCTTTCAGCCGCTGCACGGAGGCGTCGCTGTTGACCGCCACGACGAGCGCGTCACCCAGTGCCCGCGCCTGTTCGAGATAGGTGACGTGTCCCGGGTGCATCAGGTCGAAGCACCCGTTCGTCATCACCAGGGAGAACGAACGTGGGCGCCCGAAGCGAGCCAACAGCTTCGGGCGCCCAACGATCTTGCCTTCAGTCGAACTCAATGGCCGTGACCACCCGAGGGCTGGGGCGCATTGAGGTCATCGGCCGTGGGCTTGAACACCATCTTCAGTAGCGGCGGCGCGATGAACGTTGTGACGATCACCATGATCAAAATGGCCGAGAACGTCTCGTCAGAGAGAATGCCCGCACGGCGGCCAATGTCGGCAAAGATCAGACCGACCTCGCCTCGAGGCACCATGCCGACTCCGATCGCGGTGCGGTTGAGCGACGCACCCTTGCCCCATCCGACCACAAACCCTGCGGCCAGCTTCCCGATAAAGGCCACGGCAACCAAGATCGCGCCGACCACCAGCACCCCGGCGTTGAACGACTCTGAGCCGGGAATGAACAGCTGCACGTTGACCGCGGCGCCCACCGACACAAAGAAGATCGGGGTGAAGATGTCAGCGACGGGCTCGATGCGCTCGACGATCAGGTCGAACTGGTTGACCGAGCTCAGCACGATGCCTGCCGCAAACGCACCGATGATCATGGCCGAACCCGCCTTGGCCGCCAGCGCGGCAAAGAGCATTGCAAACGCAAACGCGCCG
>CAYVPD010000212.1:0-3599 GCA_964453545.1 uncultured Gemmatimonadaceae bacterium | reverse complement strand
CCAGCAGCGCGTGGATCTTGAGGCCGTCTTTGGAGCCAACACCTTCGGATTGCCCGAGATGAAGGCACGCCTGCCGAAGCCGGCGTTCAAGGCGCTGCTCAAGACCATTGAAGAGCACACGCCGCTTGAGCCGACCGTGGCCGATGCGGTCGCCGTGGCCATGAAGGATTGGGCCTTGGAGAAGGGCGCGACGCACTTCACGCACTGGTTTCAGCCCCTCACCGGGCTCACGGCTGAAAAGCATGACTCGTTTGTAGCGCCCACGTCTGACGGCCGGGCCATCACCGAGTTCAGCGGCCAAGAGCTTGTTCAGGGGGAGCCTGACGCCTCGTCGTTTCCGTCGGGTGGATTGCGCGCGACCTTTGAGGCCCGCGGCTACACGGCGTGGGATCCGACCTCACCCGCGTTCCTCATGGAAGGTGCTGGTGGTGCGTATCTCTGCATTCCGACCGCGTTTGCCTCGTGGAAGGGTGAGGCACTCGACCAGAAGACCCCGCTGCTTCGTTCGATTCAGGCGCTCAACGACCAGACGCTTCGGGCGCTGAAGCTTTTTGGTACGCCGGCGCGGCGCGTGCGGGCTACGCTTGGACCGGAGCAGGAATTCTTCATGATCGATGAAGAGTTTGCCTACCGCCGGCCCGACCTGCTCACCACGGGGCGCACGTTGTTTGGCGCCAAGCCTCCGCGCGGCCAGGAGCTCGACGACCACTACTTCGGGGCGATCCCGGAGCGTGTGCTCGACTGCATGAATGATGTCGAGCTCGAGCTCTATCGCCTTGGGGTTCCCGTGAAGACACGGCACAACGAGGTGGCTCCGGGGCAGTTCGAGATGGCCCCCATCTACGAAGACGCCAACATCGCGGCCGACCATCAGCAGCTCGTCATGATCACCCTGCAGCGCTACGCGCGTCGCTACGGGCTGGCGTGCCTGCTGCACGAGAAGCCGTTTGCCGGCGTCAACGGATCCGGCAAGCACCTGAACTGGTCGTTTGCGACCGACTCGGCCAATCTGCTCGAGCCGGGCGAGACGCCGCATGACAACATGCAGTTTCTCTTCTTCTGCGCTGCGGTGCTCAAGGCTGTGCATCGTCACCAGGACCTGCTGCGCGTCTCGATCGCGCACGCTGGCAACGACCATCGCCTTGGCGCCAACGAGGCACCGCCCTCGATCATCAGCGTGTTCCTGGGTGATCAGCTCACCGACATTTTCGAGCAGATCGAGCAGAGCGGGTCGGCGAGTGCGTCGAAGCAGGGTGGTCTGCTGGGGCTCGGCGTGAAGGCGCTTCCGCACCTGCCGCGTCACGCTGGAGACCGCAACCGTACCTCACCGTTTGCCTTTACTGGCAACAAGTTCGAGTTCCGCGCCCTGGGTTCGAGCCAGAGCATTTCGTTTCCGGCCACCGTGCTCAACACGATCGTGGCCGAAGCGATCGACGAAATGGTTTCAGCCCTCGAGGCTTCGGTGTCGGGTGGAAACGAACTCGGCGACGCGCTGCGTGAGCTGCTGGTCGAAGAGACGCGGGCCTTCAAGCCCATCATCTTCAATGGCGACGGCTACTCTGACGAGTGGGTGGTCGAGGCCGAGCGCCGCGGGCTCTTGAACCTGCGGTCGACCATGGACGCACTCCCGTCGCTGGTTGATGCCAAAAACGCGGCACTCTTCGAGAAGTACGAGGTGCTCTCACATCGCGAGCTGGAGAGCCGCCACGAGATCTTCATCGAGCAGTACTTCTACAAGATCAACATTGAGGGTGAGACGGCTGCGAGTATCGCGAGCACGATGATCTTGCCGGCGGCGAACCGTTATCTCGGTGAGCTGCTGCAGACGGTCGAGCGCGCCGATGACGTCGGCATGAAGGTGCCTGGCGTGCGCAAGACCGCTGAGCGGGTCGCGGGACTGATCGACGAGCTGACCACGGCGCTTGACCACTTGGTGGCACAAAACGCCGAGCTGGGTGGCGATGAGATCATGGACAAGGCTCAGCACATGCGTCACAACATCATTCCGGCGATGGGCCGCGTGCGTGAAGCGGCCGACCAGCTTGAAAAGCTGATCGCCGATGACCTGTGGCCGATGCCGACCTACCGCGAGATGCTCTTCGTGAAGTAAGGGCTCGCGGCGCCCACGCGCTGGGAAGTAAAGCAAAGCGGGGGACCGGTCCATCCGGTCCCCCGCTCTGTTTTGGCCTTGAATTGGGTCGTATCAGGGCTCGATGGCGGCCAGCACGAGACGCAGGAGTTCATCGATGTCGGGGGTGGGAATCCAGCGCGCGACGACCACAAGGTCATGCACGGGGTCGACGTAGATCATGTTGGTCCCATTGCCGAGATGGGCCCAGGCTTCGTCCGGCGCCGAGGGGTAGCGTTTGGATCCGTCTCCACCGGGTCGGTTCAAGAAGAAGTTCATGAAGCCGTAGCCCGGCTCGGCTGGTGTCGGCGTGGTGGCCAAGTCGAACCACGATGGGTCGAGCAGCTGGGCGCCATCCCAAGAGCCGCGATGCAGGGTGAAGAGCCCGAAGCGGGCCATGTCCCAGGCATTGATGAACATGCCGCCGCCCCAGTGGCCGCCGCCGCTGACCGACTGCACCATGCGTCCATCGAGCGGGATCCACGAGGTGTCGTAGCCGAGCCAGCGCCAGGTCGGTGAGGCGCCGATCGGGTCCATGACGCGCTCGCGCAGCACCTCGGGGAGAGGGCGCCGCCATACGTTGAGCGCAGCCAGCGCGAGCAGATTTACGCGGGTGTCGTTGTACTCGTACTGCGTTCCGGGCGCGGGGCGTTGGCGCCCAAGCCACGTCGACGCGTCGCGGTCGGGGCGATCGGCCCAGTCCGGCTTGCCCCAGAGCGTGCCTGCCCAGTCTGAGGTCTGCCGGAGCAGGTGGTCCCAGGTGATCTGGCGGTTGTGTGCTGAGGTGAAGAGAGTGGCCGGGTCGGGACGCCCAAAGCCGGTGCGGTCGACGCCCTCTTCACCATCGCCCGCCGGAAGCACGGTCGGGGCCATGCGAGCCGCTGCGGGTTCGTGCAGATCGGGAATCAGACCGTCTTGCCACGCCAGACCCACGACCGTCGAGAGAAACGACTTGGTCACGCTGTGGCTCATGTCGACCTGCGACAGGTCGCCCCACTGCGCGACGACATAACCCTGCCGCACGATCAGCCCGGACGCGGGGCCACGCACCCGAAACTCGCCGATGCCGTGCCCGAAGGGCTCGTTGCGGTTGAAGCTCTGGGTCTGAGACCACTCCTGATCGCGAGGCACGGTGGTCTCATGCGAGATCGCCCAGGCGACGGCCTGCTCGAGGCGCTCGGCATTCATGCCCACGTCGGCCGGGGCACGCTGCTCCCAGTGGTCCCGCGTCGGGAAGTAGGCAGACTGTTGGGCCGCAAGCGGTGCGTGCCATGCTGATGACCAGGCGAAGATGCCGAGCAGCGCGGAGCAGACGAGAGACCGACCGATCATGCAAAACCTCCCACGGGGTGGACCAAGGCTACAGGCCGACAGCGCACCAGAGGGTGACAACGGCCGCATCACAACGCGGCAACTTGGCCCAATGCTGTCGAAGCGACAACCGTGGAAGTGATGCCTGCCGGTCGGTCCA
>CAYVPD010000211.1:0-3619 GCA_964453545.1 uncultured Gemmatimonadaceae bacterium | reverse complement strand
CGCAAACGCCATGGCCGCCGCGGTGACAAACACGGCCCACGGCAGAAGCTGAAGGGGCAGGTTGCCTTCGAGCAGCCCGCTCAGGAACGCCGCCGTATGGAGCGTTTCGGTGATGGCCCCCAGCGACCATGCGAGGGTCAAAATGACCATCGCTACGACCATGGACTTCAGACCCCCCATCCAAGCCTCGATGGCTTCTGTCATGGTCAGCAATCGCTGGCTCACCGCCAGCACAAAGGCCACGATGCACCCGGCCAGCGATCCCCAGAGCAGCGTTGCGAACGGGTCAGCCGCACCAAAGATGTCCATGAGCGAGGCATCGGGCCCGGCTGATGCCCGGCCTGTGGTCCACAGCCCGCCCAGAACCACAGCGACGACGGCGAGCACTGGAATCCCCGCATTCCACCAACGTGGTGTCGCGCCCGGCTTTGGTTCCAGCTCTCGAGCCCCCGTGTCGACTGCGAGCTGCGCACCTTCGCGGAAGAGACCGCGGCCCTCAGCGGCCCTCGCCTCAGCACGCGCCATCGCGCCGAAGTCCCGGTTGAAGTACGAGGTGAAGAAGACGAAGGCCAGGGCAAGCAGTGGGTAGAAGAGATAGGGAATGGTGTGCAGAAACACGGCAAAGGGGCTGGCCGACGACAGCTGGGCCAGCAGCTCGGTCTCTCCTGCGTGCTGCGCTTGCGCGATGGCAATGCCGTCGCCGATCAGGCTGATCTCGTAGCCGACCCAGGTGCTCACCGGCACGAGTGCGGCCACGGGTGCTGCGGTGGAGTCGACCAGATAGGCCAGCTTCTCGCGCGAGATGCGCAACCGATCGGTGATCGGACGCATGGTGTTTCCGACCAGCAAGGTGTTGGCGTAGTCATCGAAGAAGATCGCCAGACCGGCGGCCCACGTGGCGAGCTTTCCGCGGCGGGGCGAGCGGGCGAAGGGCGCGATCGCTTCGACAATGCCAAGTGTTCCGCCCATGCGCGACATCAGTCCGACCATGCCGCCCAGCAGCATGGAGAAGACGATGATCGATGCGTGCGACGTGTCGGCAATCGCCGGCACGATATACGTATCGATGGTGCGCCAGATGGCTGTAAGGGGATTGAAGCCAGCCACAGCGAGCGAGCCGAGCCAGACGCCAGCGAGAAGCGCGGTCACCACCTCGCGAAAGAGCAGGGCCAGCACGATGGCGACCAGTGGGGGTGCGAGCGAGAAGCCACCATGCACAAGCGTGGGCCGCACCTCAGTGCTCGCGGCGCCGACATGCACCGTCAGTGGCAGCTGATCGCGAGCTTGCACGACGAGGTCGCCGGTGCGCGCTGTTGAACGTGGGTCGATCGTTCCCCGGGCAAGCTCTTCGCCAAACGCGTCATGAACCTGCCACGCGACCGTCGGATCGTTGGCGCCGGAGACTTCGGGGGGCCCCTCGACCGTGAGTTGGAAGGGGACTCCGGTGAGCACGACCTTCGGAATGTCGAGCACCTGCTGAGCTGCCAGCGGTGCGTGCACTCCCGCGACGGCGATGAGCGCGGCAGATAGCGCCCCAACCATACCGGCAGGCCACCGTAGCGGGCGCATCGATGGCTTCAGAAAGGGCAGGCGGCCTCGGCGCATGGTCAATCTCAGGCTGGAGAAGCGACGAAAGTATGGGACAATGCAGGGCCGTGGGGCAGGTGTAAAGGCTTGCCCGTCGCAGGGTTTGGCGTTGACTTCGCTCCCCGTGCATGGGAAAATGGGGACATCGCGCGCGCCTGCGCGCCTGCTTCTGCCTCCAACGAGCCTGCCCATGCCGCTTCCGAGCCGCGTTTTGCTGATGGATCAGGCAGCCGTTGTTCAGGCACTCGCTCGCATGGCCAGTGAGATCGTTGAGCTGAACGGGGGCAGGGAGGGGCTGGTTCTGATGGGCATTCGCCGACGGGGTGATCACCTTGCCGAGGCGCTTCGCACCGAGCTGTCTCGGGCCCACGGCGTCGAGGTCCCGAGTGGGGCGCTGGACATCACCTTGTACCGCGACGACCTCGCGATGGTTGGCCCGCGCCCCGTCATCGGCGAGACGGATCTGCCGGCAGAGGGCATCGACGACCGCACGGTGGTACTCGTCGACGACGTGCTCTACACAGGTCGCACTGTGCGCGCCGCACTGAACGAGCTGATGGACTGGGGTCGCCCGGCGCGAGTGCTGCTCTGCGTGCTGGTCGAGCGCGACGGGCGCGAGGTGCCAATTCAGGCCGATGTGGTCGGACACAGCGTCGAGGTGCTCGAGGGTCAGCGCGTTGAGGTTCTGGTGCCCGAGATCGACGGCCGCTTCGGGGTGGAGCTGATCGCCCCCGGGGTCGACGCATGAGCGCCTTTGGCATCTCTGCCCCTTTGGGCAAAGACCTGATCGGGCTGGAGTCGCTGAGCGCCGAGCAGATTCGGGGCATTCTCGACACCGCGGAGCCCTTCAAGGAGATCAGTGAGCGGCGCATCAAGAAGGTGCCGGTGCTGCGCGGCAAGACGATCGTCAACCTCTTTTTCGAGCCGTCGACGCGCACGCGGGTCTCGTTCGAATTCGCAGAAAAGCGCTTGAGCGCCGACACGGTCAACATTTCGTCGAGTGGCTCGTCGGTCACCAAGGGTGAGACTCTGGTCGATACGGCGCGAAACCTCGAGGCCATGAAGATCGATATGGTGGTGATGCGCCATGGCTCGTCGGGCGCCGCGCAGTTTCTCGCCGAGCGCATTCCCTCAAACGTGGTGAATGCGGGCGATGGTCGGCATGAGCACCCCACGCAGGCCTTGCTGGATCTGCTCACGATTCGTGACCACCGGGGCCGCATCGAGGGTCTGAAGGTTTGTCTTGTGGGCGACGTGCTTCACTCAAGAGTCGCCCGCTCCAACATCTTCGGGTTGCGGGCGCTGGGGGCCGAGGTCGGGGTGTGCGGGCCGCGTACGCTGCTCCCTGCAGGAATCGAGGAGTTCGGGGTCGAGGTGTTTTCGCGCATCGAAGAAGCTGTGGAATGGGCCGACGTGCTCAACGTGCTCCGCCTCCAGCTCGAGCGCATGGAGGCGGGCTTCGTGCCTTCACTTCGCGAATACAACCGCATCTATGGGGTGACTCGAGCTCGGTTGGAGGCGGCCCCGCGCGATGTGCTGGTGCTGCACCCGGGACCCATGAATCGGGGCGTCGAAATTGATTCCGATGTGGCCGACGGGCCGCAGTCGGTGATTCTTCATCAGGTGACCAACGGGGTCGCCGTGCGCATGGCTCTGCTGTATTTGCTGGCGGGCGGTGCCCCGGAACAGGCCGAGGCGGCCAAAGGTGGGCGGGAAACGTGAGCAGCGACGTGCGGCCAGTAGTGCTCAGGGGTGGGCGGGTCGTCGATCCGTCTCAGGGACTCGACGAGGTGCGCGATGTGCTTCTCGTCGACGGTCGTGTCGCCTCACTCGAGACCGGGGCCGGGGCCCCGGACGGAGCCGACGTCATCGACGTGTCGGGCAAGGTTGTGGTGCCAGGTCTGATCGATGTGCACGTGCACCTGCGCGAACCCGGACAAGAGCACAAGGAAACCATCGCCAGCGGTGCCCGCGCCGCAGCGGCTGGCGGCTTCACCGCGGTTGTCGCGATGCCCAACACCGATCCCGCCAT
>CAYVPD010000210.1:1546-3639 GCA_964453545.1 uncultured Gemmatimonadaceae bacterium | reverse complement strand
TTAGCCTATCCGGGAATCAGCAAGGAGAACCCCGTTCTGACGGCGTTTGCACCGATGCTTCAACCGGAGCTGCCCTGACCGGCACTCCATGTCTGGGGACCCGCCGCCCGCTGGGCGGTGGTCCTCTTTTTGTTGAAGGGGTCTGAGTTCAGACCTGCCCCCCATCCTCATCTGAAATCGCGCATCTCGCATGACTGATCGGCACCTTGGCCAAACGGCCCTCCGCTCGCGCCTGCTCGCGACACTGACCGCAGCCGACGCCGGGCAGACCCTCACCCTGGTGGGATGGGTGCATCGCCGGCGCAATCTCGGCGGGCTTCTTTTCGTCGATCTGCGCGATCGGTCGGGGCTGCTTCAGGTCTCGCTGGGGCCCGACTGGACGGCGGCTGCCGATCTCGATGCCGCGCAGAAGCTGGGCCAAGAAGATGTCATCGAGGTTCGTGGCGAGGTCGTGCTCCGACCTGACCCCAATCCGGACCTGCCGACGGGCGAGGTCGAGCTCCGTGCCGTTTCGATGCGGCGTTTCAGCGCTGCGGCCACGCCGGCGATTCCGGTCTACCGGGCTCCCGAAGAAGAGCTTCCGAGCGAAGAGCTGCGGCTGCGTCATCGCGTGCTCGATCTGCGGCGCCCTGAACTGCAGGCGAACCTTGCCCTGCGGCATCGCCTCGTGCTGGCGACCCGCAATTATCTTGACGGGCTCGGCTTCACTGAGATCGAGACCCCGATCCTGACCAAGCCCACCCCCGAGGGTGCCCGCGACTTTCTGGTGCCCTCGCGCGTGCACCCCGGCGAGTTTTTTGCGCTCCCCCAGAGCCCGCAGATCTACAAGCAGGTGCTGATGGTAGCCGGGTTCGACCGGTACTTTCAGATCGCTCGCTGCTTCAGAGATGAAGACTTGCGAGCCGACCGCCAGCCGGAGTTCACGCAGATCGACGTCGAGGCCTCATTTGTCTCGGTCGAAGACATCTTGTCATGGATGGAGGGGCTGATGGCCGAGCTCGCTCGCGTTGGCGAGGTCGAGGCCGAGCTCCCCTTTGCCCGCATGACATGGGATGAAGCCATGGAGCGCTACGGGTCAGATCGCCCCGATCTGCGCTGGTCGCTGCAATTGAGCGACTGGTCGCAGGCGCTGGCCGATCTTGATTTTGTTGTGACCCGCAGCGCACTCGACGCGGGCGGACGCCTGCGCGGCTTGCGCTTGGCCGGCGGCGCGACGCTTTCGCGCAAAGAAATCGAGGGCATCGAGGAGCGGGCCAAGGCAGCAGGCGCTCCGGGACTGCTGTGGGTCAAGCGCACCGACGAAGGCGGCTCGGGCCCCCTCTCACGGTTCATGGGCCCCGAGCATTACGCCGCACTCGGGCTCGAGGTGGGCGATCTCGCCTTCGTGGCCGCGGGACCCGACGCGGTCGTCTCGCCCGCGCTTGATGCGGTTCGCACCGCGGCGATTGCTGCGCTCGACCTGCCCATGGAGCGCGAGCACGCGTGGCTGTGGGTCACCGACTTTCCAGTCTTCGAAGACGACGGAGAGGGAGGCTTGGTATCGAACCATCACCCCTTCGTCATGCCGCGGCCCGAATTTGTTGATACCCTCGAGAACGACCCGTTTACGGCGCGCGGACAGGCGTACGATCTGGTCTACAACGGCACTGAGTTTGGCTCGGGCAGCATTCGTATTCACGACGGTGAGCTGCAGCGCCGCGTGTTCCGCATTCTGGGGCTCGACGAGGCCGAGATCGACCTCAAGTTCGGGTTCCTGCTCAATGCACTCGCCGCCGGTGCGCCACCGCACGGGGGCGTCGCGTTTGGTATGGATCGCATCGTTCAGCGCTTCGCGGGTTGCGCAAGTCTGCGCGATGTAGTCGCATTCCCCAAAACCACAGCGGCGCGCTCGCTCTTCGAGGGAGCTCCCACGCCGGTGAAGGCGCGCGACCTCGACGACTTGGGGTTGCGTCTCGGGTAAGACCACGAGGAGCGCAGCCCGGCGCCCTCGACATGACAGCCCCAGCGACGGGGCTGACGTGCGCAAGCCCTCGGGTGGAGACACTATGGCCAACGCCGATCCTGGTGCGCCCGACGATCTGCTCATCCATTCA
>CAYVPD010000210.1:0-1536 GCA_964453545.1 uncultured Gemmatimonadaceae bacterium | reverse complement strand
CGATGCCGAGGGGGTAGACCACCTCCTGCTTGCGGGGGTCAACGACCGCAACATTCAGGAGATCCATCGCATCTTCGGAATCCGCGTCGTGCTGCGCGGAGACCGCATCGTGCTCTCCGGGCCGCTCGATGAAGTCGCGCGCGCCGTGCCGGTTGTGCAGCATCTGGTCGAGCTGTCGCGCATGCGCGCCCCGTTTGATGTGCACGATATCGCACGTTTTGCCGAGAGCTATGGAACTGCCGGCTCTGACGGGGTTGTCGCGCCGGGGGATGGCATGCGCATCGCGCTGCCCGGCTCAAAAAAGGTGATCAGCCCGAAGTCCGAGGGCCAGCAGCGCTATCTCAAGGCGATCGAGGCGCACGACGTCGTCATCGGCATTGGCCCTGCAGGTACGGGCAAGACCTACCTCGCCGTCGCCATGGCCGTCGACGCCCTGTACAAGAAAAAGGTGCGTCGCATCATCTTGGCGCGTCCGGCGGTGGAGGCAGGAGAGAATCTCGGCTTTTTGCCCGGCGATCTGCAGGAAAAAGTCGACCCGTATCTGCGCCCGCTCTACGACGCGCTCGAAGACATGATGCCTGCCGAGCGCATGCGGCGTGCGATCGAAGACCGCACGATCGAGATCGCGCCTCTGGCCTACATGCGCGGGCGCACGCTCTCTGATGCGTTTGTGATTCTCGACGAGGCGCAAAACGCCACGACCGCGCAGATGAAGATGTTTCTCACGCGCCTGGGGCTGAACTCGCGCGTGGTGATCACGGGCGACAAAACGCAGATCGACCTGCCGCGGCGTACCGATTCAGGATTGTTGGAGGTTGAGCAGATTCTGAGTCCTGTCGAGGGCATCTCGATCGTCTATCTCGACGCCATGGACGTGATCCGGCACCGTCTGGTCAAAGACATCATTCGGGCCTACGCCGAGGCCGGTGTCGATGACGAGGGTGAACTCGAAGCAGGTGCGCGCCAGTGACGCGCTATTCGCGACGCAAGGAGCCCGCAAAGGGTGTCGTCGGTGCCCTGTCGACGCCTCCCGCGCACGCCTGGCCCGAGGGTGTGGTCTATCATGGCGCGCGGGCTCTGCTCCTCGTGGCGCTGGCGGCTTTCACGACCCTGTTGTTCCCTCCTGAGGCCAGTCTGCGAGTTGCCCGCTATGAGGTGGGCATGGTGGCCTCCGACGAGGTGCAGTCGCGCGTTCGCTTTGATGTGCCCCTGACGCCCGTCGAATTGGAGCGCGCCCGTTCAGAGGCCCGCGCTTCGGTGCCACCTACGTTCAATGCGCGACCTCAGGCGGCTGACACCATGGCGGTGCGGCTGCTGGGCTTCTTCGAAAGCCTCGATGAGGCGGCTGCGTCAGCCGATGCCGAGGCCCGCATCGAGCAGGTGCTCGCGTCGCGCTCGATCGAGCCGACCGCGTCTCAGATCGCGCTGTTGCAAGGGCCCGATACCCGCACTCTGTTGCGGCGCACGGCGCTTCGCGCTGCTGAGGAGCTGCTGGCCGGCGGGCACGAGGCCCGGGCCCTGGACAACCTCTCCTCC
>CAYVPD010000209.1:0-3644 GCA_964453545.1 uncultured Gemmatimonadaceae bacterium | reverse complement strand
TGCACATGGTCGACGTTCGTGACCCGGTCAATCCGACATTCGCAGGATGTTTTCAAGAAGAGGGTACGGGGCGCTCGGGCACCGGCTTCAGCCACGATGCGCAATGCGTGAACTACCACGGGCCCGACGAGAATTTTGCGGGGGCCGAGATCTGCTTCGGCTCGAACGAGACCGCGCTGTCGATCGCCGATGTGACCGACAAGGCCAACCCGGTGTCGCTGGCGACCGCGACGTACCCCAACACGGCGTACCTGCATCAGGGCTGGATCAGCGACGACCATCGCTGGTTCTTCGTCAACGACGAGCTCGATGAGCTGGGCGGGCTGGCGCCCAAGACGCGCACGCTGGTGTGGAATATCGAGCGGCTCGATGATCCGATCTTGGTCAACGAGCATCTCGGCACCAACTCAGCGTCGGATCACAACATGTATGTGCGCGGCAACTACCTGTATCAGTCGAATTACGTGAGCGGGCTGCGCATTTTGGACGTCTCTGACCCTGAAAATCTCGAAGAAGTTGGATATTTTGACACGGTTTCTGCCGGGCCTGATGCGCCAGGGTTTGCGGGCTCGTGGAGCAACTACCCGTATTTCGAGAGCGGCAAGATCATCGTGACGAGCATGCGTGAAGGCCTGTTTGTGGTGCGGCACCGCGAGCGCTCAACGGTGTTTTGATGGCTGCGCCTCTCCCGCCGCGACTGCAGCGAGCATAACTGTCTCTTTTCTACCTCAGCCCGATTTGGAGTGACCTGATGCGCCGACTTCTTCTCTCTGCTGCCCTGTTCTCTTTCGCTGCCTGCGGTGGCGGCGCACCTGACGCCGCCTCAAGCGATGAGGCCGCCGAGGCCGCTGCTGCTGCCGACGCAGCAGCCGACGTGCCCAGCGTGCGCATCACCTCGCCCCTTGATGGCGATACGCTCGATGCGGGTGCAGTGACCGTGATGCTCGAGGCAGCTGGCGTGGAGATCGCCCCTGTGGCTGAAGGACGCATGGATACGGGGCATCATCACATCTACCTCGATGAAGATCTGCGCCCGGCCGATGAGCCGGTGCCGGCGATTCCCGGAGCGATCGTGCATCTCGGCGACGGCTCAAGCAGCTACACGTTTGAGAATGTCGCACCGGGCGAGCACCGCCTGATCACGGTGATGGCCAATCTGGTGCACGTACCGCTCGCGCCGCAGGTGACCGACACGGTCGTCTTCTACGTGCGCTGAGTCTGCGCGGCGATTCATGACGTTGAGATCCATCACGACCGACGCGGCACCGACCCCGGCCGGCCACTACAACCAGGCCATCGAGCATCAGGGCGTCGTATACGTGGCGGGCCAGCTGCCCATCGGGCCTGAGGGGCGCGACGCTCCCCACGGCACCATCGAGCAACAGGCCGCGCAGTGCCTGCGGAATGTCGAGGCGATTCTCGAAGCCGCGGGCAGCGGGCTGGACCGTGTGCTGCAGATGACGATCTACATCTCAGACATGGAGCTGTGGCCACGGGTCAACGCCACCTATGCAGAAATCATGGGGGACCACCGCCCGGCTCGGGCAGTGGTCCCCGTTGGTCCGCTGCACCACGGCTACCTGATCGAGATTCAGGCGCAGGCCGCAGTGCGCTGAGTCAGGAACAGATCAGTGCCAACTCCATGACCCAGCGCCGCTATACCGACGAAGAGATGCGCGCCATTTTTGCCGCCGCCTCTGATGAAGAGCCATCTGATGAGCAGTCATCTGGTGAGTGGGCATCTGACGGAGGGGCCCTCGAATCCGGGATGAGGTCGCAGCCACAGCCCGAGGGCCTCACGCTTGATGAGCTCGTCGAGATCGGTGCCGAGGTCGGGCTCTCAAACCGTGCGATTACCGAGGCGGCGCGGCATTTGGATGCCGGCTCGGCGACACATACCGCCGTCGCAGCGGCCTCGACCACGACAGGGTTTGGTGGCCTGCCCGCACGACTCGACGCAACGCGCCGTTTGCCGCTGACGGTTGCGGCTTCAGGGCAACTCACCGGGCCACTGAGCGACGACAAATGGGAAGAGCTCGTGGCGCGCCTGCGGGCGACTTTCAATGCGACCGGCACGGTGCAACAGGTCGGCCGGCTGCGCACCTGGCGCAACGGGAATCTGCAGGTGCACGTCGAGCCGGCGGGCGGCGCGACCTCGGGAGGAGGGGCCTCGGACGGCGGATGGCAGGTACGGCTCTTCACCCGCAGCGGACAGTTTTCGCAGACCGGCCTTGTCGGGTCGATGAGTGGAATCGGCGGAGGGCTGCTGGCCCTGATCGGGCAGCCAGAGGGCGGAATCTTTCTCGCTGGCGCGGGCCTTGCCACCCTCGCCTTTTCGGTCGTCGGCTCTCGCAGCTGGGCACGACAGCGCGAGGCACAATTCGCTGAGATCGTGGCCTACGTGCAGCGGCTGACGGGCGACTGACGCTGTGCCCGGTAATTGCCTGATCCGGCGGTTGCCTTGAGGCCCATCTGAAGTAACCTTTTGGCCGGCTTGGGGTCTCTCTCGTCCCCCACCTAGACGCATGTGTGGCGCGCCGAGACATTCCGGCAAGAACGCCATTTCTTGAACGATTTCAACGCGTGAGATAAGTCAATGAGCGAAGGCGCAGGCAAGTGCCCGGTGATGCACGGGTCGCACGGGTCGATGGTCAGCAAGGTGGTCGGTGGCCCTTCAAACCGTGATTGGTGGCCGAATCAGCTGCAGATCGGAATTCTCCATCAGAACTCCGAAAAGGCCGACCCGATGGGCCGCGACTTCAAGTACAGCGAGGAGTTTGCCAAGCTCGATCTGAATGAGCTGCGCAATGACCTCTTCGCGATGATGACCGACTCGCAAGACTGGTGGCCGGCCGACTGGGGGCATTACGGCCCGCTGATGGTGCGCCTCGCCTGGCACAGCGCCGGCACGTACCGCACCGGAGACGGGCGCGGGGGTGCGTCATCGGGCACGATCCGCTTTGCGCCGCTCAACAGCTGGCCGGACAACGGCAACCTCGACAAGGCGCGTCGCCTGCTGTGGCCGATCAAGAAGAAGTATGGCCGCAAGATTTCGTGGGCCGACCTGATCATCTTTGCGGGCAACTGCGCGATGGAGTCGATGGGCTTCGAGTGCTATGGCTTTGCCGGTGGTCGCGAAGACGTCTGGGAACCCGAAGGCGACATCTACTGGGGTCCGGAGAGCGAGTGGCTCGGCGACAAGCGCTACAGCGGTGAGCGTGAGCTCGAAGATCCGCTGGCCGCCGTGCAGATGGGGCTCATCTACGTGAACCCCGAGGGACCCAATGGCAAGCCCGACCCGCTCGCCGCCGCGCATGACATTCGCGAGACTTTCAAGCGCATGGCGATGAACGACTACGAGACCGTCGCGCTCATCGCCGGCGGTCACACCTTCGGCAAGTGCCATGGTGCCGGTGATGCCGCACTCGTCGGCGCCGAACCCGAGGGCTCGCCGATGGAGCAGATCGGACTCGGCTGGAAGAATGCGCACGGCACCGGCAAGGGTGGCGACGCGATCACCAGCGGGCTCGAGGGTGCGTGGACGCCGAACCCGACGCAGTGGGACCACGGTTATTGGGAGATGCTCTTCGGCTACGACTGGGAGCTCAAGAAGAGCCCGGCCGGTGCGTGGCAGTGGCACCCCA
>CAYVPD010000208.1:0-3645 GCA_964453545.1 uncultured Gemmatimonadaceae bacterium | reverse complement strand
GCTTTTTCTCAGCCACGGCCGTCACCGACTCGCCCTTTCTCGAGGGCGTACGCTACGATGCGCAGCACGGTGGCGTCACCACCGAGAGCCTGGTGATTCGGGCGGGCTCGGGTTCGGTACGCTATGTCCGGGGTGTGCACCGCCTGGACCCGGAGCACATTTTTGGTGGAAGTGTGGCAGGGTCGGGCGCTGACGCTGTGGCCCATGCGGCGGTGCGCGCGGCCACTGACTGACAGGGGGGGGGCGGGCCAGCCGCTGGCGCTCAACGCACGCCTCCGGCAAACTGTCTTGCAGGAGTGCGGGGCTCACACGGCCCACGCACATGGGTTTTTCCTTTTTGCGCCGTTGTCTCAGGGTGCCCTTGATGTCGCGAATTCCACCGGTTGTGCTGGTCTACGCCTTGGCGCTGCTGGGGAGCAGTGTGCCGCTCGCTGCCCCCCTCGCTGCTCAGGCGCAGCGCGACACGGCTCGGGCTCGACCAGACACGGTCCAGGTGCAGCGCGACACGCTCGACGCATCTCGCCGCGATGCGTTTGCCGACTCGGCGGTGTTCCGGGTCGAGGGCATTTCGGTGCAGGCTCGGCGCCCGGTGACGACGACCGGGGGCGCGAGTGCGATGGAGTTGGAGGTCGACTCGCTCAACCTGCCGACGGCCCCGACCACCGAAGAGCTGCTGCGCGAGATCCCCGGGCTCCATCTGCGCACCAACTCGCGCGGTGAAGCTGAGGTTACCGTGCGCGGCTCGGAGTCTCGCCAGGTGGCGGTGCTCGTCGATGGCGTGCCGCTGACCCTCGGGTGGGATGCCCGCACCGACGTCTCGGTGCTGCCGGCGGGCGCGGTCTCTGAGGTGACGGTGGTGCGCGGATTGTCGACGCTGCTCCATGGCCCGAACGTGCTTGGCGGCGTTGTCGAGATGAAGGTCGGGCAGGGCCGACGCATGCCGACCGGTCGCTCGCTGGCCGTTGATGGCACGCTTGATGACCGAGGCGGCTATGCGACTTCGGTGACCGGCGAGCAGCCCTTCGATACCGACGGAGGCAGCGGCATCTTCCGGTTTGGCGCGGGCTTTCGCGATTCGCCCGGGTTCCCGCTCCCGTCGGGGGTGAGGGAGCCGGTTCCGACGGCCAACGACCTTCGCCTGAATACCGACGCGCGCAACGTCAATGCGTTTGCGGCCATGCGCTGGCGCTCAGACGCGGGTCGCTGGACGAGCCTTTCGGCCGCGACGTTCCAAGCAGAGCGCGGCATTGCCGCGGAGCTCGGGGCCAGCGAGCCAAGCCTGTGGCGCTACCCTGACATCCGCCGTTCCATCATTGCGGCCTCAGCCGGTACGGGCTTTGTCGAGACCCCGTGGGGAGAGGGCGACCTTGAAGCCAGCGTCGGCTTTGACGTGGGCAGCAGCGAGATCGAGTCGTTTGCCACGCGCGCGTATCAACAGCTTGACGGGCTCGAGTTGGGCGACGATCGCACGGTCACGCTGCGCATGCTGGGCGACCACACGCTGGGGGAGCGCGGAGAGCTCAAGGGCTCGTTCACGTGGTCTGACATCTGGCATGAGGCGACGCTCGACGGGGTGAGCGCCGAATACAATCAGCGCTTGATGAGCCTCGCGGGCGAGACGAACTGGCGGCTGCTCGACGCTCCGGCGGGTGGGCTTGAGGCTCTCAATCTGAGCTTCGGTGCCGCTTGGGATCGCGGCAGCACGCCCCAGTCCGGGGGGCGCACTCCGCTGGGCACGATCGATGACTGGGGAGCGCGGGTCGGTCTCTCGGCCCTCGTCAACGATGGGGCGACGCTGTTTCATGCGGGGCTGAGCCGGCGCGGCCGGTTCCCTGCGCTGCGCGAGCTGTACTCCGAAGCCCTCAATCGCTTTATGCCCAATCCCGATCTGCGCCCCGAGCATCTGGTGGCGGTCGAGAGTGGTGTGACCACGCGGGTTGGCGCGGGTGAGTTGCAGGTCGTGGCGTTTCGCCAGGAGCTCTCGGGGGCGATTCGTCGCATCACGCTCGAAAACCGCATGCGCATGCGTGTGAACAGCGACCAACTGATCAGCACCGGCATCGAGGTGCTCGCGTCGCAAACCGTGGGCCGTGTGCTGGTTGGGGGCGACCTGACGCTGCAAAACGTCGACTTGATTGATCCGGGGGCAGCCGCCTCGACGCGCCCTGAGAACATGCCGGAGCAGACGGGGCGCCTGTGGGCGCGCGTGCCGGTTGCTTCGGGCTTTGACGCCAATCTCGAGGCCGAATACACCGGAGCTCAGTACTGCCAAGACCCCGACTCAGGTGCCGACGTGCGCCTCGATGGGGGCACCTGGCTCAATGCGGCGCTCTCGCGCATCTGGAACCTGGGCGGTCGCGGGTCGGCCGGCGGCCGGCGCCTCGAGACACGCATCTCGGCGGACAACCTGGCCGATACCGCGCTCTACGATCAGTGCGGTATTCCGCGCATGGGCCGACTGCTGAGGTTCTCCGTCCGCGTGTTCTGAGCCTCAAACGACAGGGCGGCGATCTGCCGCTCGTCGCGCACGGCAACCTTGAGCTCGTCGTCGGCAGCTGGCATCGAAGCTGAGCCCAGCGCTTCATCAAATGCCGCGAGGTCGCGCTGCGATGAGCTGATCGAGTCGTCATCGCTGGCGTAGACGATGTCCCCGACGTCGCGCTGCTCGAGTGCGAGCTGCGTGCGGGCGGCCGTGGCGGCGGCCAAGTCGCGGTGCAGCCCCGGAAACCTGAAGCGCTCAACGTCATCGGCCCCGCGCTCCACCTCACCATCAAACTCGCCGACGAGCTGTGTGAAAATGGGGTCGGGCGCGACCTTGGCGCCGACCTTGCCTTTGAGCAACTCGGACAGCCGCGAGCGCACGGTGGGTGCCGCGAGTTCATCTGAGCGCATCGCCATGCCCAGTACCACCTTGCGTACGTTGCGCAGTGCGCGCCGCGCGTTGTCGCGTGTGACGCCGATGCGGCGCAGCAGGGGGACGGCAAAGAACGTGGCGCTGAAGGCCAGCGGCACCCAGATCAGCGCGATCTCAGCGGCCGGCCCCCCGAGGCCCAGTCGAGGAAAGATGAACACCGGGGCTGAGGCGGCTGCCACCAGGTTGAAGCCGTTCAGACCGGCGATCATCGCGTTGGTGCCCGACGAATTGCCGGTCACGGGGCGCGGGGGCTCAAGCCGCTGCCACGCAGGCGCCGGCTCACGCTCGGTCACCGTGCCATGCGCGCTCACCATGAGCTCGGGAAACACGTACAGCAGCGTGCCGTCGTCACTGACCTGCACATCACCGTCGTGGGCCGCCATCAGCCGGGCCAGCTCTTCTTCGGCCTCGTGGCGCTGGACGCCGGAGTACGTCACGAAGTCGGCCGAGCTCACCACACCGCGACGGGCGCGAATGAAGCGCAGATGCTCGCGATCACGATCGGCCCGCGAGGGTGCCGGCTCGTCAGGCCCGAAGACAAAGGCAAAGACCTTTTTGTAGAAGGGCGGCCCGCTGCGACGCGCTCCCCGCCCGTAGCCGCCGCGCGCGTCAGCGCCCCCGTAGCCCTCGCCGTAGTACGGGCGTCGCCGCCAGTCGGGCGACCACAGCCAGTACCACAGCCAGATGTCACCCATGGGCAGGTGCAATCCGCCCCCACGTCGGCCCCCGCC
>CAYVPD010000207.1:0-3659 GCA_964453545.1 uncultured Gemmatimonadaceae bacterium | reverse complement strand
GATCCCCGCTGAGCCCGCCGAAACTCCAGAAGCCGCGCCTGGATCTCCTGCCAGACCTCGTCTGGAAAGAGCGTCAGGTACGATGGCTCCCATTGGAGAAGAACGAAGCGGTCGCCCTCGCCCCCACGGCGAAACGCCGAGGGCAGGGAGACACGCCCCTTCTCGTCCATCTGGTGCTCGTATCGACCGACGAACCGTTGCACGAAGAGCGGGCTCGAGTGGAGTGAAGTGGGGTGAAGTGGGATTATGTGGAGAAGATATCCATAAATGGCTCTCAAGCGCAAGGAAGTCGTGCCATCGCAAGCTCATCTGCGCTGCTGCCGAGTGACGGGCACGAAAAAAGCGGCGCCGGGAGAACTCTCCCGGCGCCGCTTCGACGATCTCATAGCGGGCTATCTAGGCCCGCTCCAATCTCATCGCGTTATCACCGACCGCGCTTGATGATCGCCTGCTGAATCTCGATGTACTGATTCGTCGCCTGAATGATCTGATTCGGGTCGACGCCCACCTGCGGCGCGTACGACGCACCCGCCTGGAGCAGCGGAACTGCCTGCTGGAACGAGGGCAGCGAAGCCTGCGCGCTGGCCAGCGTGTTGGGTGCCTGCTGCGCCAGCCCGCGCTGGAACAGGGCGTAACCGTGCCAGAAATCCAGCTGAGCCTTGAGTTCCGAACCGACCTCGAAGCCCTTGGCCGCAGCGATACCGCTCAGAGCATAGGCCAGCGACCGATTCTCATTCTTCGGGTCGAGACCCTTGCGGAACGCATCTCCGAAGAGGATCTGTGCCATCTGCTCCGGATTGGCCCCGGACTGCACCGCACGCTCCATCAGCGGCACCGCATCATCGCGGCGGTCCGCCTCGAGCAGCAAGTTTGCCTGACGAGCGAAGAGGTCGGGGTACTCGGGATCGACGGTCTCGATCTTCTGGAGCGCCGACAACGCATCGTCTACACGATCCAGACGGCCGAGCGCGATGGCATAGGCCGAAAGAATGCTCGTGTCGTCCGGATAGGTGGCCAGCACACGATCGGCAAATGCCACGGCGCTCTGGTTGTCACCCAGCTGAGCGTAGGCCGAGATGATGTTGCGCAGGTTCGACGCACTCATCTCTTCACCCAGCATCTCGAACGCCTTCTCGAGCGAGGTGATCGCCTCACGATAGAGGCCTTCGACTTCAGGCGTCAGCGCCTCATCAGCGCCACCTTGCGGCGCAGCCTGACGGGCCGCTTCCATGGCGTAGCTGCCGTAGTAGGTGAGCAGCTCAGCCGTCTCTTCGACCTCAAGCCCTTCTCTCACCAGGATCATCGCGCCCTCGGCGTCACCCCCGGTGAACAGCTCGTGAGCAATGCTGAGACGAACCGCAGCAGCGTTGGGGTTCACCTCGAGGTAGCGACCATAGTAGTCGCGCCCCTGTTCGTTGCGCCCGAGCTGCGTGGCGAGGTAGCCGCCCAGGTTGAGGGCGTCTTCAGCATACGGATCCGACTCCAGGATCGTCTCGATCTCCGTGAGGCCGTCTTCGAGCTGGTCGAGCTTCCAGAGCGCCTGAGCGCGCTGATAGCGTACGCCGTTGTCAGCCGGGTTCAGGTCGAGGGCGTCGTCGCAATTGCGCAGGCTGCCCTCCCAGTCGTTGGACTGGGCGTACTGATAGCAGAAATCGCGAAAGCGAATCTGCTGCACGTACGTGTCAAAGGCGTCAAGAATGCGCTGCGCGGCCGCTTCTTTTTCGTCGCGGTCAATGTCGAAACCATCGATGTTGAACTCGGCAGAGCTGCCCAGGTCGACAAACTTGATGTTGCGAAGCTGCCGTACGCGATCAACCTCGACGTATTCGGCGCAGAAGGCGACCTGCGCGTTCATCTGCGCGCCGAGCTGGCGGGTCGAGATGCAGTTGAGATCTTCCATCTTCAGCTTGAAGCGCTTCAGCTGATCTTTGATCTCTCCCTCTTCCACCGGCTGGTGGGTCGGCAGCTCGTTGATCATCTCACGCAACTCTTTGGCCACATCACGGCCAAAGTTGCGGTTGGCATCTTCGAGTGCAAAAAGATCAGGCACCAGCACGCGAAAGCGACCCATCTCCTGGGCCTGCAGCTCACCGTTGCTGGTTACGATCGGTGCCACGAGGAGGGCGGCGAGGGCCACAAGACCCAGTTTGAGCCGTCCAATCATCCTGTTGTCTCCCTGGGCCTCTGGAGCCCTGTGTTGTTCCGCTGGCGACCCTCGGAGGGCCTGGACCGCACGCAAACAAAGACGTTCAAATGCGGCACGAACGAGGTTCCACCGCTTCTGCCGAGACAGAAGGGCGGCAATCTATCGGTTCCCTGATCCAGGGGTCAACATGAAGAACGGTCACGAAGTCGCCACAACACGACGACCTCCCGGACCAAACGGTCCGTCGACCTCAGAAATGGCCGATCTCACCTCGGGCGGAATCGGCTTCACGCCCTCTTCATGGAAATCGTACATCACCTGAATGGTCGTACCGCTCAACAACAGTAATCGGTCAACATCGCGCACTTCGTATTCCATCTCGAAGTGTCGCTTGCCTAACTTTGAAACCCTCACACCCACACGAAGCGTCTGGGGCCAGAGCACTCTTTCGTGAAAGCGCACAGCCACCTCGGCCACGACATAATCGATTCCTTCCAGTCCCTCACGTCCGGTCACCCGCGCCCAGTACGCTGCCCTTGCCTCTTCGAAATAGAGCAACGCCTTCGAATGATGCGCGTGCCCACCGACGTCGATATCGCTGAAGCGAACCTCGACGGCATGCTCAAACGCAAACGGACCAAGTTCTGACACTGGAGAGACCTGTAGCGTTGAGCCACCGATGGGGAACGGAGCCTCAACCCCCAGCCCGGTGTAAGGTTCCGAAACCCGTGATGTTTTCAACCTCTTTTCTTCATTGCTGGATTCTTGCGCTCAGCCAACCCCCGCCTTTGAAATGACGCTCGACCTCGAAATCATCGCGCATCGCGGCTTCTCGGCCGTCGCACCCGAGAACACCCTGTCGGCCATGGAGCGTGCACTCGAGGCCGGTGCCGATGCCGTTGAGTTCGACCTTCACGTCGCCCGATGCAGCACCCCGGTGCTGTTCCACGATGACACGCTGGACCGAACAACCCGCGGCACCGGGCTTCTACAGGAGCACACGTTCGATGAATTGCGTCAAATGGATGCCGGCGGTTGGTTCGCCCCTGCCTTTTCTGGCGAACCTGTGCCCAGCCTCGAGCAAGCGCTCGCATGCCTGAAGGGCCGCGTGGGGCGCGTCTATGCCGAGGTCAAGGCATGGCGCGAGATGGGCGACATCGACCGCATCGTACGCATCGTGCAAGACGCCGACCTCGCCTACGACACCGTCTTTATCGCGATGGACTGGCAGGCTCTCGATCGCATTGCCTCGCTCGACGACGAGACCTCGATCGGCTACATCGTCGAGCACCCGGAACGCTGGTCTCAGGCTCTTCACCGCGCAGCACGATCCCGACGGGCCCTGCTCGACATCGACCACAGACTGGTGCTGGCCAATCCCGACTGGGTCGCTGAGGCGGCAGCCCAAGGAGTCGAGACCGCAGTCTGGACCTGCGACGACCCTGACGAGGCCGAACGTCTCGCTGACTTGGGCGTCAGGCGGTTTACAACGAACCAGGTCGATCGTCTTCTC
>CAYVPD010000206.1:0-3667 GCA_964453545.1 uncultured Gemmatimonadaceae bacterium | reverse complement strand
CCTCTGCCTGCAGCGCTGCGAGGGCGCCAGCGACCCGCACACGAACCTGCGCAAGTCCGAGTGCTTCGTCTGCTTCAACTGCATCGACGACTGCCCCCACGACGCCCTCAGCTTCCAGTTTGCCGCGCCGCAGCGCCACGAGGTCCCGTGCGCCGTTGATGCCCGAGCGCGTGCGCACCAGCATCCAGCCTACGACCGCCTGCGTGCCCATGTAGACGCCCCCACGGCCGTGAGCTCCGATGGCGGCATGGCCCCAGCCCGGGATGGCCAGCGCTCGCAAAAACGCGCCCCGGGGCCGCACGCGGCCGACAAACTCGTCGTAGCCCGGGCGCTCCTCCTCGGGAACCTGACCGTCGACTGAGACCGAGTCAGGGCTGGCGACCACCGAGTCGGGCGCTGCCGCGACAGAGTCAGGCACCACCTGCGCCTCGAGCCCACCCGAAGCCAGAAAACCCATGGCGAGAACGCCGGCCACAAAGACATGGGGCCGAAACCGCCTCAGCAGGGAGACCGCAGGGAGCAAAGGTACGTCGCGAAGCACGTGTAAATCTCGAGGCAAGAGCAGATGAAGCCACGGTGGCGGGAGCGTGTGGGAATCGAACCCACCAACCCGGGGTTTAGCCGGGCCAGCCGGTTTTGAAGACCGGTGGGGCCACCAGACCCCCTCCGCCCCCGCAAAAACCGCGTTGATCCAGATGCGCCGGAACGACGGAGTTTAGGCAAGCGCCGAGGCTCCGTCTACTAGATGCCAGCCATCGCGTTGGCTGTACGCCCCTGACCCCTCGACGTAGCTTGATGACGTGCTCGAACTCTGATCAGGAGCCCTGTTTGCACCTCCAACGCAATCCTGGCACGCCCCTCGAACTCGAATGGGTCGAAGACGTGCGCGTCAATCTCAGCGCCGTCGAGCGGCGTACGTCCACGATGACGACCCGCCGGTCCGTGAAAAAAGACTGGCAGGCCGCCTGGCTGTTGCGGGCCATCTCGTGCATGGACCTGACCACGTTGTCCGGTGACGATACGCCCGGGCGCGTACGTCGACTGTGTGCCAAGGCGCGCAACCCGGTCCGAGCCGATCTGCTCGAGGCACTGGGGATGGCTGACCGAGGCCTCACGGTCGGTGCGGTCTGTGTCTACCACAGCTATGTCGAGACTGCGGTTGAAGCGCTGCGAGGAACCGACATTCCCGTGGCGGCCGTCTCCACCGCGTTTCCTCATGGCCTCGCCCCGTTCGAGACCCGTCTCGCCGAGATCGAGGCTTCAGTGCGCGCGGGAGCGCGGGAGATCGACATCGTCGTCACCCGGGCGCACGTGCTGCTTGGCGATTGGCCGGCCCTCTATGAAGAAGTGCGCGCCTTTCGAGAGGCCTGCGGTGAGGCGCACATGAAGGTCATCTTGGCCACGGGTGAGCTGGGCACGTTGCGCAACGTGCAGCGGGCTTCGTTGGTGGCGATGATGGCCGGCGCCGACTTCATCAAGACGTCGACCGGCAAAGAATCGACCAATGCGACCCTCGAGGTCGGTCTCGTCATGGCGCGCGCGATCCGCATGTACCACGAGCGGACCGGCGCGCTGGTCGGCTTCAAGCCTGCGGGCGGCATTCGCGCCGCCAAAGAGGCGCTGGCTTGGCTCATTCTCATGAAAGAAGAGCTCGGCGACGCGTGGCTGTCCCCCGCCCTCTTTCGCTTTGGTGCGTCGTCGCTTCTCGCCGACATCGAGCGCCAGCTTGAGCACCATGTCACCGGCCGCTATTCGGCGCTCCATCGGCATCCCCTTGCCTGAGCTCCTTGTCCTTGGCGCGCTTGCGCCCGCCGCACTCCGCAACCCCAGACCTACGACCTGATGAGCAAGGTGCCTGAACTCTTCGATTCCATGGCCTACGGGCCTGCCCCTGAAGACGCACGTCCCGCGCTGGAGTGGATCGCTCAGCACGACAGCAGCTTCGGGCACTTCATCGGCGGAGAGTTTGTCGCAGGCGACTCAGGCCAGAGCTTTGCTGCATTTCGCCCTTCGACGGGCGAGAGCCTCGCCAAGGTCGCCAAGGGCTCGTCAGCCGATGTCGATCGCGCGGTCGCGGCCGCTCGGCGAGCTCAGCCGGCGTGGGAAGCCTTGGGCGGCCACGGACGAGCGCGTCACCTGTACGCTCTGGCTCGTGGCCTGCAGCGCCGAGCGCGTCTCTTTGCCGTGCTCGAAACGCTGAACAACGGAAAGCCGATCCGTGAATCACGCGACCTCGACATTCCCCTTGTCGCACGCCATTTCTCGCACCATGCGGGCTGGGCACAGCTGCTCGATACCGCGCCGGAATTTCAAGACCAGCGTGCGGTGGGCGTGGTCGGCCAGGTCATTCCGTGGAATTTCCCAATGCTCATGCTGGCGTGGAAGGTCGCGCCCGCACTCGCGACGGGGTGCACGGTGGTGTTGAAGCCGGCGGAGTTCACCCCGCTGACCGCCATGCTTTTTGCCGAACTGTGCGCTGAAGTCGGGCTACCTGAGGGTGTCTTCAATATCGTCAACGGCGATGGGGAGACCGGTGCTGCGCTGGTTGCGCACCCCGACGTCGACAAGATCGCCTTCACGGGCTCCACCGAGGTGGGGCGCATCATTCGGCGTGCCACGGCGGGCTCAGGCAAGCGCCTCTCGCTGGAACTGGGTGGCAAGAGCCCCTTCATCGTCTTTGATGACGCCGATCTCGACTCGGTGGTCGAAGGCGTGGTCGATGCGATCTGGTTCAATCAGGGGCAAGTCTGCTGCGCGGGCTCCAGAATTCTCGTGCAGGAGGGCGTGGAGCAGCGGCTGATCGCCGCGCTCAAGGCCCGCATGGAGCGCCTGCGGGTTGGAGAACCGTTGGACAAGTCGATCGACATGGGCCCCATCGTGGCCCCGGTCCAGCTGGAGCGCATCCGCACGCTGCTCAGCGAGGGAGAGTCCGCTGGCGCTACAGTGTGGACGCCATCGTGGAGCGTGCCCGAAGACGGCTGGTTCCACCCGCCAACCCTCTGCCTCGACGTGCAACCTGCCTCGATCTTGGCCCGGGAAGAGATTTTCGGGCCGGTCGTGGCCCTGATGTCGTTTCGCACCCCGGCCGAAGCCGTCGAGCTCGCCAACGACACGCGCTACGGACTGGCTGCGTCCGTCTGGACCGAAAACCTCAACCTTGCGCTTGATATTGCTCCGCGCATCAAGGCGGGCACGGTCTGGGTGAACTCGACCAACCTGTTCGACGCGGCGTCGGGCTTCGGCGGCTACCGCGAAAGCGGATACGGCCGCGAGGGAGGTCGAGAGGGGCTGCATGAGTACCTCACCCCCATCGCACTCGACCAGCTCGAGCGCCGAGACACCGCTGGTGAAGCCGCGCTGCTCTCGTCGTTGGTCGACCGGGCGCTGACGCTCGGCTCCGCAACACAGACCGACGCGGCCGATATTGATCGCTCCCCGAAGCTCTATGTGGGGGGTCGACAGGTGCGTCCTGATGCGGAGTACGCCCTGCCGGTGGTCGGCGACGGCGGCGACCTGCTCGCTGAGGTGCCCCGCGGCACGCGCAAAGACGTACGCAACGCGGTCGAGGCGGCACGCAAGGCTCAACAGGGCTGGGCCCGACGCACGGCGTACAACCGGGCGCAGGTGCTCTACTACATCGCCGAAAACCTCGACCTACGTAGCGCAG
>CAYVPD010000205.1:0-3685 GCA_964453545.1 uncultured Gemmatimonadaceae bacterium | reverse complement strand
ATTTCAAACGTGTGCCGAGTCTCGCCACGCCACTGCTCTTGTCCGTATCCGACAAATCCCTGAATGCCGACTTCACGAGCCCACACAAACGTCAGGTCCAGCCGGGGAATCTGCGCCGCACAACCCAGCATCACGATGCGCCCGCGCGGAGACACATAGCGCAGACCCTGCGTCAATGTCTGGCCGCTGCCAACGCAATCGAAAATCAGGGGGAAGCCACCCCCCGAGTACACTTCTTCACCCACGATCGGCATGTAGGCTTGGGCTCCCGTGCCCACCAACGCCTCGCGCGCCTCGTCGCCAGGCCGAATCACCTGACTTGCCCCGAGTGCCCGAGCAATCTCAGTCTCATGCTGACGCTTGGTCTGCGCAAAGATCTCACCCTCGAAGCCAGTCGCTCGCAGCGCCCAGATCGTGCCCAAAGCAATCGGCCCGCTTCCCAGTACCAGCACGGGTTCAGAGACATGACGAGGGGGCGCGTTCAGCACGGCGTGCATCGCAACGGCAAGCGGCTCTAGCAATACGGCACTACGGTCCAGGCCGATCTCATCGACGGCAAAAAGCTGCGACTCGTGGGCGATGATCTCCGTGCTCCATCCGCCGGGAAGAGACCGGTGATACCCTTGGGTCAGTCCCGGTGCAAACGGGTTGCCATCGATCTGGAGCGGTCCCTCTTCTCCCGCATTCTCACAGGTTGCATGCCGTCCCTCTTGGCACGAGCGGCACCAATGCCCGGTGGACCATCCTCTCACTTGGCAGTGAATGAAGGGATCGACCGCCACCCGCTGGCCCACATTGATGCTGCGCACGTCAGCGCCGACCTCAGTCACCCGTGCCAGTATCTCGTGCCCGAGCACCGCCGGGAACGACCCGAATGGCTCCATCGCAGGGCTGGCAGCATACGTCAGGTTGCCGATATCTGAACCGCAGATGCCGGCCAGCACGACCTCTGCGCGCACCCAGCTGGCGCCGGGAAGTCGAAGAGGTTCGTGCGTGACGCGACGTACACCGCTGGGCAGCCCGTAGAAGAAGCTGTCACTGAGCCGCCCCAGCGAGCGTGCCATGACAAAGCGTGGTACAGAGACATCGAAGCGGACCGACGTGATCGTCATGCGCGATGCAGACTCAGAATTCGTCGAGCAGACGGTAGTCACGCAGCCCCAGATTCGGCTGCCATGCCGTGACCGCCGGGCGCTGGCCCGGCAAATCTCCAGCGGCGAAGTACCCCGTGACTTCATTGATCGAGAGCACCGGCCCCGAGGTGGGATCCAGCGACGTCGCAATGCGCTCCCCTTGTCGCCAGATGCCCTGATTTTCGGGCAGTTGTCCGTCTCGCACCTGCAGGGTCGCCCCGATGCCCGCACCGGAGCCGGCCCCCACGCCCTCCCCACTGTCCGACTCATCAGACCCCTGCGAAGCCAAATCTGAGAGCACGCGCTCGAGGTTGACGATGCGCATCATCGGCCCGCGGAGCAGGTGAGCCGAATGGAACCACAAACCCCTCGGTGCGCCTGACCCCTGCGTGCGCGGGTGGGCAAGACGGCGCTGAAAGTCTTCGCCGGGTACCGCGTCGTAGATGATGTTCGCCCACTGGTCACGCTGGACACTGACCCAGCCCAGCAAAGCGAGATACGCCTCCCGGTCCAGGGCGACCAACTCACGCACGACCAGCGTCGACTTGTCGGGTGACCCCCCGCGAGCCCGAACTACGATGTAACCGGTGGGCCGGCCGCGGGGATCGCGGTGCAGGTAGAGGTAGTGCCCCTCGGCCTCCAGAAAATTCCACATGCGCTCGGTGCGCACGAGCAATCCGTTGGCCTCACGGGCGACCGAATCATAGATCTCGCGCGCCAGCGCGGGGCCGTCGTCTGGAGCCCGCTCGACCCGATCCCACCCCGGATAGGTCGTGAGCTCTTCGGGGTGAAATCGGTAGCGATGCAGAGAGCCGACGAGTGCGTACCCAAGGTCGCGATAAAACGACGTGCGAAACGGAAACAACACGCTCAGCACATCACCCCGCTCGCGCGCGATCTCGAGCGCTGCAGTACACATGTGCCGCCCAATGCCGCGGCGGCGAAAGTCGGGTGCAGTCGCGACCCCAGCCAACCCCATCGTCGCATAGGCGTGCCCCCACATGTGCGTCGTGAAGCGATAGGTGCGCAGCGCGCCTGCGATACGCTTGTCGACACGCACGATCCAGCAGTCGCTCAAGTTGCCGTAGACCATGCCCTCACGCAGCTCACGGGCTCGTCGTTCGGCAGGGCGCTCCGGGAAAGCTTCGGCCCACAACTCGGCCATGTCGTCGATGTCGCCATCTTGGGCGGGGATCAGATCGATATTGATGCGTTCAGTTGGCATGCATTCGAAGCTAATCGGGGGCGCATAGCCGCGAAACGTCCCTCCAGATGTCTTTCTTCTGCAGGATCTGCGCCGATCGCCCAGTGTACCTCAAAACGTGCACCCAGAGACCGCCGACCCACGCCCCGGAGTGCCCATGAAAGCCGTCATCGTATCTGGAATTCGAACCCCGTTTGCGCGCGCGGGCACGTCGTTCAAGCGCCTCTCGGCCATTGAACTCGGGCGAATTGCGGTGCGCGAGTTGATTGACGCTTCAGGGATCAAGCCCGGCTCGATCGATCATCTGATCTATGGCACGGTCATTCACGACCCCAACGCACCCAACATTGCACGGGAAGTGGGGCTCTCGACGCTTCCGCATCATGTGCCGGCCACAACCGTGTCCCGGGCATGCGCGACCGCAAATCAGGCGATCGCCGATGCCGCCAACCTGATCGAGGTGGGGCAGGCCGACGCGGTAATCGCTGGTGGGGCCGAATCCCTCTCGCAGATCCCAATTCTTGTCTCTCAGCGAATGGCAGAGACGCTGGTCCAGGCCTCCAAGGCGAGATCTCTCGGCGAGCGGCTGCGTGTGCTGGCTCAGCTGCGCCCGAAAGATCTGTTGCCACGGCAACCTCAGATCGCCGAGCCCTCAACGGGCGAGTCAATGGGTCAGGCGGCCGAACGCATGGCCAAAGAAAACGGCATCTCGCGCGAGTCACAGGATGCCTGGGCGCTGCGATCCCATCAATCGGCCGCTCTTGGGACACAAGACGGTCGCCTGCTCGAAGAAATTGCTCGGGTCTACACCCCACCTCACTTCGCTGAGGTGGTCGACTGCGACAATGGCATTCGCAGTGACACCTCGCTCGAAAAGCTGGCGAGCCTCAAGCCGGTCTTTGACCGCACGTTTGGATCGGTCACCGCAGGCAATGCTTCTCCGCTGACCGACGGCGCCTCGGCCCTTTTGTTGATGCACGAAGAGCGGGCGCGGGCCGAGGGTCATGCGGTACTTGGGCGCATTCGTAGCTACGCATTTGCCGCACTCGACCCAGGTCAGCAGCTGCTCCAGGGCCCGGCCTTTGCCGTGCCGCTGGCCCTGGAGCGCGCTGGACTCACGATGGCTGACATCGGTCTCGTCGAAATGCACGAGGCCTTTGCCTCACAGATTCTCAGCAATCTGCAGTGGTGGGACTCCGACACCTTCGCTCAAGAACGGTTGAACCGGCCCCACAAGGTCGGCGTGCCGGACCCGGACATCATCAATGTCATGGGCGGGAGCGTCGCCATCGGGCATCCGTTTGGCGCCACTGGCGGCCGGGTCACCCTCACGCTCGTCAATGAGATG
>CAYVPD010000204.1:0-3687 GCA_964453545.1 uncultured Gemmatimonadaceae bacterium | reverse complement strand
ACCTTCGGCTACACCACCGAGCGTGAGTTCTGTGGCGGCTGCCACGTCATGCATCCGTACACGGACGATTCCTCCAACGCGCTCAGCCAGACCCTGGCTGCGCGCCACGCCCGCAACGAGACCCCCAGGCTGAACAGCAGCTCCAGCGGGAGAAGCAATAGGCTGAGGGGGGCGAGCGCCCACCCCGCCTGACCCCGCCAGAAGCGTCTCCAGAAGGCCGCGGTACCCTTCATGCTGCTAGCCCCACGCCGATGGCAGGCATACTCCAAGCCTCAGGCAGCAAAGCGGGGGTCGCCCGCTTCTTGCGACAGACGGGTGAGCTCGCGCGTAATCGTCTGCGCGACTTCGTCGACGGCCGCCTCATCGGGCAGGTCTCCCACCTCGATCGGTGGCCCGTAGATCACGTTGACTGCCGAAAAGGGGCGTGGCAACGCGAAGCGGTCCCATGAATTCAGGTACCACGCGCGCTCCGCCGCGCACACCACCGGCACAATGGGCAACCCCGCCAGCCGCGCGGCCGTGACCACACCGGGCTTGCACTGCCCCGCTGGCCCCCGCGGTCCATCGGGGGTGACGGCCAGATCATGACCGGCACGCGCGGCCCGAACCAGCTCGCGTAGCCCCCGAGACCCACCCCGCGTCGACGAGCCCCGCGCAGTACTGAACCCACGCGACTCGAGAATCCCGGCAATGAGCTCGCCATCGCCATGCTCACTGACCAGCACGACAACGCCCTGCCCCTGATGCACTCGCACCAGCGGGAGCATCTGGCCGTGCCAAAACACGAACATCACCTGCCCGCCCTCGGCCCGCTGTCGATCGAGCCAAGCTCGGCCCTTCACACGCGGGCGCAACGAGGCCAACCACGGCCGCAGAATCATTCGGGCCAGGCCAATCAACGCAGAGGTACGCCACGACCGGCGCCTGCCGGCCACTCGTACAGCGGTCATGCGCCTCGGCCCTCATCGGCCCGAACGCGTTCGGCAAGAATTTCCAGGGCCAAATCGGCCGTACGCCCTGCGGCGCCCGGACCTCCGAGTGCATCGGTGATTTCCTTAAGCCCCGTTCGCTGAGTCTCTCGTACCGGGCCGTCATCGAGCAACGGCGCTGTGGCGGCGGCGATGCCCTCGGCGGTCGCCGCTCCCTGCAGCAACTCGGGCACCACGCGCTTGCCCGCTACGAGGTTGGCCAACGCCACGTGTGGCACCTTGACCAGTCGCCGCGCCAGCGCCCACGTCAACGCTGAGGTGCGGTACACGCAGACAAACGGGCATCCTGCCACCGCGGCCTCAAGCGTCGACGTGCCAGACTTCACGATTCCGGCCCGCGCAGTGTGAAGCAGTTCCCGCGTCTGCTGCGTGACGGCAAACCCTGTGGCGCGCAACAGGGCCGGATCGACCCCAGGCGCCGCCCCGAGCACGGGCACTAGCTCAGGCCACTGCTGCTGCAGGCGACGCGCAGCCTCGACAAAGACGTCGAGGTGACGTGCGAGCTCCTGCGCGCGAGACCCCGGAAGGAGTGCCAGCAATGGGGCCTCGTCCGAAACGCCCAAGTCCTGCCTGAGCTGCACAGTCTGTTCGACGGACACCGGCGGCCGCTCCTTCAGCGGGTGTCCGACGAAGTCCACGCGCACCCCCGCTCGCTCAAGCACAGGGGCCTCAAACGGGAGAATCACCGCAACCCGATCGGTGTCACGCGCGAGGTGCGCGGTACGATGCGCCTTCCAGGCCCAGACCTGAGGAGCGATGTAGAACAGCACCGGCACCCCGAGTTCGCGTGCCCGACGCGCCATGCGCAGATTGAACCCGGGGTAGTCGACCGCAAGTACCAGATCGGCCTGTCCCTCTGCAAGTGCGCGGGTGAGGTGCTGCTCGAGCTTCCAGAAGAAGCCGATACGCCCAACGACTTCGGCAAAGCCCATAACGGCGAGCTGGTCGAGCCCAGCAAGCAGGCGCACACCCTGAGCGGCCAAGGCGGGCCCTCCCAACCCCCAGAAGTCGATGTCTCCCTGACGAGCCGAGAGCTCCTGCACGACCTCAGCGGCATGCTGGTCGCCCGACGCCTCGCCCGCGAGAATCAGCACGCGAAGACGACGCGTTGATTCCGGCGACGAGGTCACGTTCAGAAACGCTGGCCGAGGTACCAGATCACCCCGATGACGACCACCAGACCGACTGCAAGCCTCCACAGGCTCGCACCCTTCTTGTAGTCGACCCACTCCTTCTTGCGCTTACGTCGTACGCTGATCAGCGACATGGGTACGTATTCTCTCTTCGATGGCGAGCGTTACAGCCAGGGCTTGTCGGCCCTCGTCTCCAGACACGGCCGGCCTTGAGATACCCCGCACCGCATCACGAAAGTTCTCAAGTTCCTTGCGCAGAGGTTCAGCTCCATCGCCCTCGAGCACAATACGTTCAACCATGCCGGCCAAGCCCTCGGCCGGCAGATCCGGCGTCGGGATGGCGCCGCCAGACAAGTGCGGCAACTCGCGCTTCAGGCGCAAAAACTCCCCGGTCCCATCGGCCAGATTGAGCGAGAGATATCCGCTCGGCTGGAAGAAGCGAATCTTGCGCGTGCGCTCGAGAGACACCCGCGACGCCGTCAGATTCGCGACGGCACCCGACGCGAATGTCAGACGGGCACTGGCGATATCGATCGTCGAGGTGAGCACGGCCGCACCCGAGGCGGCGATGTCGGTGACCGCAGCCCCGACCAAGCTGCCAACCAAGTCGACATCATGGATCATCAGATCCAGCACCACGGCCACGTCGGTGCTGCGTGCCGTAAAGGGTGCCATGCGATGCGACTCGATGAACAAGGGGCCATCAAGCCACGGCTCCGCTGCGCGCACGGCCGGATTGAAGCGCTCCACATGCCCAATCTGCACCATGCTGCCCGACGCAGCCGCCGCCTGGAGTATGCGATCGGCCGAGGTCAGATCAGGTGCCATCGGCTTCTCGATCAACACGTGCACGCCGGCCTGCAGCGCCCGCACGGCGACCTCTTCGTGGTAGACCGTCGGAACCGCGACCACCACGGCGTCAGCCTGCTCAAGCAACGCATCGAGATGCGGGTGCGCGGCAACCCCGAGCTCCCGAGCCACCTCGTCTGCGCGCTCGCCACGGCTTTCGAAAATCCCCGCCATCTCGACGCCGTCGACGTCACGCAGAATCCGCGCATGGTGAAAGCCGAGAGAGCCCGTGCCGACGACCCCGATTCGTACCCGGTCGGTCATCCGATCGTGATCCCCCGCTCCGAGTTTCTGATAAACTCGAGAAAGTGCCGCACCTCAGGCAGCAGATCCGGCGCCGCAAACGCCCGGTCCAGCCCCTGCGTGACGTTGAGACCCGACATGAAGACGGTGCGGTACGCCGCCTTGAGCTCCTTTCGGGTATCTGGCGAAAACCCGCGCCGCTCCAGTCCAACCGAGTTCAAGCCGTATAGCTTGGGTGGATTCCCCGCGGCGCGACAGTACGGGGGCACATCTTGGGGAATACGCGAGCCACCCCCAACGAACGCATGGGCGCCAATCCGCACAAACTGGTGGATCGGGGTCATACCCCCGACGATCACCCAGTCTTCGATCACGACGTGCCCCGCCATATTGACCGCATTGGACAAGATGACGTGGTTGCCGAGCTCGCAGTCGTGCGCAACGTGTGTGTAGGCCATAAGCAGACAGTCGCT
>CAYVPD010000203.1:0-3702 GCA_964453545.1 uncultured Gemmatimonadaceae bacterium | reverse complement strand
CCCGATCGAGCCCCCATCCTCCGGAATTCCAGGGACCGCTTCTCATGCTCGTGGTAATGAGGCACAACGCGTCAGATGACGACATCTCACGCGTGGAACAGACGATCAAGAACATGGGATACGGGGCACGCCCGATTCCCGGAGGACAGCGCACGGCCGTCGGCCTGATTGGCAACGACGGGCGCGTCGATACCGCTCGTCTCGAGGGGCTGCCGGGTGTGCTGGAGTGCATCACGGTCACGCAGCCCTACAAGCAGGTCTCGCGGGAGTGGAAAGACGAAGACACGATCATCACGCTGGACAACGGCACGGTGATCGGTGGCAACGAGGTCGTGCTCATGGCGGGCCCGTGTGCCGTCGAGAGCGAGGAGCAGATTCTCACGGCGGCGCGCCAGATGCGGGCGGTTGGGGCTACGGTGCTGCGGGGTGGGGCCTTCAAGCCGCGCACGTCGCCGTATTCGTTTCAGGGTCTCGGCGAAGAGGGACTGCGACTGTTGGCGCTCGCACGCGAAGAAACGGGTCTCGCCGTGATTACTGAGGCTGTGGACCCTGAGAGTCTCGACTTGGTGGAGCGCTACGCCGACGTCATTCAGATCGGCGCGCGCAACATGCAGAACTACCCGCTCCTGCGTCGGGCGGGGCAGGCGCGCAAGCCGGTTCTGCTCAAGCGTGGCATGAGCGCGACGATTACCGAATGGCTGTTGGCGGCCGAATATCTGTTGGCCGAGGGCAACGATCAGGTGATTCTGTGCGAGCGCGGGGTGCGCAGCTTCGACACCCGCACCCGAAACCTGCTTGACCTCACCGCGGTCCCGGTTGCTCGTGAGCTCAGCCACCTGCCGGTCTTCGCCGATCCCTCACACGGCACAGGCGTGCGCTCCAAGGTGGCCCCGATGGCTCGCGCTGCCGTGGCAGCCGGGGCTGACGGGTTGATCGTCGAGGTGCATCCGGATCCGGCGCAGGCGCTCTCTGATGGGGCGCAGTCGCTGTATCCGGAGCAGTTTGAGCAGCTCGTTGCGGAGTGCCGTACGATTGCTCAGGCCATCGGCCGCGACCTCGTGCCCGCCGACACCCCGTAAGCAGACACCCCGTAAGCGCGCAAGCCTCGGTTGGCTGGTCGGGCGGGCCGCTTCGCCCATGTCGGCGCCCCGCAGGCCGTGCGATGCTTACGGCATGGCGAGGCCTTCCACACATCAGGTCGGTGATGCCTTCGAGGCGTATGCTGTCGCGTGGCTCACTGAACGCGGATGGCGCATCGACGCGCGCAATGTGCGGCGGGATCGCAAAGAGATCGATGTGATCGCCTCACGGGGCCGAGTCACGGCGTTCATCGAGGTGAAGGGCCGCCGAGGTGACGGGTTTGGGCATCCGCTGGCCGCCGTGACGTGGAAGAAGCGTCGCGAAATCGAACACGTGGCTCGGCGCTGGCTTGGAGACGCGCCGAATCGGGCGCCGGGCCAGATCTATCGCTTCGATGTCATTTCGATTCGGGCGAGGCAGGGGAGCGCTCCGGAAGTTGAACATGTGGCCGACGCCTGGCGGCTGGGGGAGTGACGTCGCCGACGCGACCGATGGAGGCCCGTGGGCGCGTGCACCCGGGCGGTGCGCCAGGCTCCCGGTTGACCCTGTCTGGTGCTCTCTCTAGCTTCGGGGGTGCCCCAGGTCCGCAGGGCGGGAGCCCGCCAACCCCGTCAGGACCTCGCCGGTAGCAGCGGTACGTGTGGTGATCGCAGCTGCGGGTAGCCTGGGGCACTTTTTTTTCCTCCTTCCGAGCCCTCGATCCAACGCATGTCGCATCAGGCGCTGGCCCGAAAGCATCGTCCCCGCAATTTCGCGGAGGTCGCGACTCAGGCTCACGTTTCGGAGACGCTTCGACGGGCAGTAGCGGGCGACCGTGTGTCGCATGCCTACCTGTTCTGCGGGCCCCGGGGCGTCGGCAAGACCACGCTCGCCCGTGTGCTTGCCATGGCGTTGAATTGCCCCAACCGGACAGACGAAGGGGAGCCCTGCGGCACCTGCGAATCGCGCTCGCGCATCTGGTCGGGCCAGACTGCGCTCGATGTCATCGAGATCGATGCGGCCTCGAATCGCGGTGTCGACGCCGCACGTGAGTTGCGAGAGCGCGCGTATTACGCACCCTCTGAAGAGGGGCGCTTCAAGGTCTACATTGTCGATGAAGCGCACATGCTCACGCGTGAGGCTTGGAATGCCCTTCTGAAGATTCTGGAAGAGCCGCCTGCACGCGTCGTCTTCGTATTTGCCACGACCGAGCCGCAGAAAATCCAGCAGGCGGCGGCCCCGATTCTTTCGCGGTGTCAACGCTTTGACTTTCGTCGCTTCGGCGTGGGCGAGATTACCGCCCGCCTGAACGAAGTGCTCGCTCGGGAAGGTGTATCAGCATCTGACGAGGCTCTGCGGTTGCTGGCCCGAAAGGCCGATGGAGGCATGCGAGACGGGCTGTCGCTGCTCGACCAGGTCATGGCTCTCGGCGCGGGGCAGCTTGACGTTGATACCGTTCGCCGCGTTTTGGGGCTGGTCGAAGAGGAGCGTTATCTCGACCTGTTGGACATTCTGCTCGAGGGGCGTCAGGGCGACATCTTCTCGTTTGTCGAATCACTGCTCGACGAGGGGTACGATCTGGTCGAGTTCTACCACGGCCTGGTCGAGGTGCTGCGTACGCTGCTGCGTCTGAGATTGTCGGCCGGGCAGGCACTGCCCGATCTGCCTCCGCATCTGCTCGAGGGATTCGGACAGCGAGCCGAGCAGCGCGATGCCGCCGACTGGGTGCGCATGCTGTCGCTAGCGTCGGAGCTTGAGGGCAACGGCAGCTTGCGTCGCAGCGGCCAGCCACGTGTGCTGATCGAGATGCTTTTGCTGAGACTCGGGTATTTGGATCGAACGGTCGACCTTGAAGAGGTGCTGCGGGGGCTAGGGGGTGCCCCCGCTCCACAACGCCCTGAGCCTGCGGGAGCTCCGAAGATCTCAAGAGCTCCCGCCAAGCCCGTCCCGCTTGAGCCACCCATCGAGACGGACCCGCCTGTTGCAGAGGCACCCCCGGCCCAAGAAGACGCGCCGGTCGAGCTTGAGGTGAGCGCGCCGGCGCCGGCCGCTCCGCTGAGCGATGATCCTGAAGATGCGCTCGCCTGGATGCTCGAAACGGGCAGAGGCATCCCTACGGGCATGACGACGTTCATCAGGACCGCCCGGGTTCGGCGAGAAGGTGCGACGGTTGTGTTGACGCTCGAGGCCGCTGCCGTCGAGCGTCTCGACGAGGCTCCGGCCGACCGCGCGCGCATCGGCGATGCGCTTCGCGAGGTGCTTGGAGCCGGGGTCGAAGTGCAGGTCGAAGGGCCGCAACCGGCTGCGGGAAACGAGGCGGCGCGGATCTCGCATGAGACGGTCAAAGCAGGCCGTTTGCGCGAGCTTATGCAGCAGGAACCCGCCTTGGAGCAGGCGGTACAAGAACTCGATCTCGAGCTTCTCGAGTGAACTAAGCAGTCGGGCGCTCGCGGCCTCTGATTTGGGTGCGTCTGCAGCGTCTGGTTCGTCTTTCCAGGTGAGTCCACGTCATGACCGATTTTCAGAAATTGATGCAGATGGGGCAGCAGCTGCAGGCTCGCATCAGCGAAATGCAAGAGACGCTGGCCAAGCAGACGGTGACGGCCTCGGCGGGCGGCGGCATGGTCGAAGTCACGGCCGATG
>CAYVPD010000202.1:0-3707 GCA_964453545.1 uncultured Gemmatimonadaceae bacterium | reverse complement strand
GTCGGCGCTCCTCACCTGGCTCGAGATCCCCGAGCTCAGAGACGTCGACTTGAGCGCGCAAGTTCTCGAAATCGGCATCGAGCAAGATCGAGCGTGCACCCGAAAGGCTTACACCCAGGGTTTCGGGAAGCACTTGCCAGCCACTCACGTCGTCGGCCCCCGCAACCCCGACCTCGACGGAGGGCAGAAAGCGCTCCTCGAGGGTGTCGAGCTGGAGCCCCAGCGTCACCTCACGCGGCGAGACCGAGAGCGAGCCCAAGCCAAAGGTGTCGACCTCGACGACAAACGTGCCGGCTTCGCGGACCTCGGCGAGATCGAGCGGCACCGTGAGCACCGAATCAATGGCGGAGAGGCGTTCTGCACTGCCGCGAAGCTGGACCGTACCCGGGTCAATCGAGGGCACCGCTGCGAGCGCGAGGCCCGCGGGCAGTCGCCCTTGCAGACGGGCGACGACGCGACGCGGCTCGGTTACGTTACGGGCGAGGCGCAGCCGTATCTCGGCAGGCTCCACGTCTTCGACCACCAGCCCCGTGGCGCCGCCGAGCACCACCCAGTCCCGTCGCAGCTGAATCACGGTGTCGGCTGACGTTATCTCGTCGATCGGCACGCGTACCGAGGTGCCCTCGCGGTCCAGCCGCAGCACCTCGCGCACGGGGCCGGCAAAACGCACCCTCACCGAGGCGGGCTCGGGGTCGGCGGCGAGCGTCCAGTCGAGGTCGGCGACCTGGACAAGCACCGGAACACTGCTGATCTCCTGACGGTCAGCTGGTTCAGCGCGAACGACGGCCCACAAGAAGATCGCCAGACCGAGAGAGGCGAGCTTGAGCGAGGTGTTGTGCGTCAGCAGCCGTCGAATCATGCGCGAGCCCCCTTGGTCTACGAAGCCAGCAGGCGCCGGACCATCTCCTGATGTTCCGGAGCATCCCACTCTGTGGGCCCAGCAACCTTCTTGTAGATCAGGCCGTCACGCCCGATCAAGAAGCTTTCAGGCACACCCGTGGTCTGGTAGATACGCTGGATCGTGCCCGCCGGATCGTGCCACACCGTAAAGCTGTACCCGTTCTCTGCGATGTAGGCCTCGACATCACCGGCCACCCGCCCAAACGCATCTGGCTGCCCAGGCTCTGCGGCATCAACACTGACGGCGACCACCACAAAGTTGTCGTCGACGATCGCGTCTTCGAGCCGCTGCATCGAGGGCATCTCGAATCGACAGGGAGGGCACCAGGTAGCCCAGACATTGAGCAGCACGACTTTGCCCTCAAGATCAGAGAGCGACACGGGCGTGCCATCAAGTCGGGTCGCCGAAAATTCCGGGGCCGGCTCGCCGGCGATCACCGGACGATTCGTATCACGGGCCAGCCACGCAGCGACGACGACCGCACCCATGAGCATGAGCGCGGCGACGTAGGGCAGATTCGAACGACGGCGGGGGCGCGTGTCAGACACTCCGTCTCTCTCCTCGGTTCGTCGGGGGAAGCCAGCCTGGGTCAACCATGGTTGAAAGATGACAGCCGTGCACGCGTCGGGCCATATCTTCAGCCCCCCTGACGCCCAACGGTCAAACGCACGGCCGAGCCCCGCTGCAAGCGTGTCTCGGGTACCGGTTGCTGATCGACAACCCGCCCTTGGTCACGCCCAAAGCGAAACACTTCGTCGACCGTGCCCACAACGAGTCCCAACGCTTGAAGCGAATCGCGCGCCTGCGCGATGTCGAACCCCTTGAGATCGGGCATGTCGACCACTGGCGGCCCGAGGCTTAATGCAAGCCGGACCGCGGCGGGAAGCGCCACTTCGGTGCCCTGAGCCGGCTCGAGCTCGAGCACCCGACCTCGTGGCTGATCGCTCTCGAGCGAGTCGACCTGAACCTCGAAGCCCGAGGCACGCAACAGTTCAGCAGCACGATCTCCACGCAGCCGCGTCACATCGGGTACCGGGCGGCGATCGGGGCCGAGACTGGCCACGAGATGTACGCTCTCTCCCGGCAGGGCCAGCTGCCCTGGCAAGGGCGCCTGGGCCACGATGCGGCCCGAATCAATCTGAGGATGCCGCAGAAACTCCAGCTCTGCCGCCACAAGCCCGACGTCTGTGAGTTCAGCCTGCGCTCCAGCGAGATCACGCTGCCGCAAGTCGGGAATCTCGACAAAGGTCGAGGGCAACTGAGGACGCGGAAAAATCACCAGCGTCGCCACGCCGTAGCCGATGCCCCATCCGGCGAGCACCATAGCGATCACCGAAAGACCGCGCAGCAGCCCGCGGCGTGCGGTCGGGCTGAGCCCGGCCCCATCTCGCTGGCGCCTGTTTTTTCGCGATCGGCTGGTGATTCTCATGATGGTGTCTCGTCTGGAACGTCGGCGCCGCCCACCTCAGCCGCCCGAGCGACGGCGCAATCGCGCGGCAAACGCCCCGTCGGTGCCGGTCTGCTGCGGCAGCACGCGAAGATACCCCTTCTCGTCGATCGGCGCTTGCACCGATGTCGGCGGCTCGACCTCAAAGTCGTCGCGCTCCGCCAAAAACGCCTCGACCAGGGCGTCATTTTCTTCGCTTTCGAGTGTACACGTGCTGTACACCAGAAGTCCCCCTGGAGCCACTGCATCAGCCGCCCCGCGCAGCAGTCGCAGCTGAATGCCCGCCATGTGGGCGGGTGCGTCTGGCGTCAGGCGCCAGCGCGCATCAGGATGCCGGCGTAGCGTTCCGGTGCCCGTGCACGGGGCATCAACCAGCACCACATCGAGGTCGCGCAGCGCCACGTGTGCGGCATCGGCCTGTACCAGATGCAGGGGCAGCCCCGTGCGATCACGATTCTGCGCAACGAGTGCGAGCCGCTTCGCCGACGGGTCGGCTGCGACAACCCAGGACGCCGAGCGGGCCATATACATCGCTTTGCCCCCCGGCGCCGCACAGAGATCGGCGGCACGAGCCCCCTGCGGCACTGCCGCGTAGGCGCCGACCCAGGCCGCGGCCGCATCTTGCACGAACGACGGCACCGTCTCCATGGCCTGCACTGGGCTGGACCCGATCACCTCGACAGCGCCACTTCCGGCCCCCGCCACCCGGGCCTCGAAACCCGCCTGTTGCCAACGCTCGATCGCTCGATCCACATCGGGATCAAGCGGTACCAGTGTCAGAGGAGGCACCTGGTTGTCGACCGCCACTAGGCGGGCCACATCGGTCGCAGACCAGCGTGCGAGCCAGCGCTCGACCAACCACCGAGGGTGCGAACCCCATGTCGCCAGGTGCCCGGCAGGATCATCGCGCAGTGCCGGAAACCCTTCAGGCGCCTCCGCGGCACGGGCCGCCTTGGCGTCATCGGCCATTCGCCGCAGTACCGCGTTGACGAAGCCGGCAGCACGCGGCTGACCGGCGGCACGAACGGCTTCTACCCCTTGCGACACCGTGGCGTAGGCCGGCACGCCCCCCATCTCGAAGAGCTCGTAGGTCGCCAGCCGCAGCACGTTGAGCACCGTCGCATGCAGTGCCTCGAGACCCCGGTCAACGCGCGCACTCAGGCGGTGATCCAGCCGACCCCTGAGCCGCGTAACCCCAAAGGCGAGCTCCCGCGCCAACGCCTGATCTTGCGGCGACAATCCGCGCGCGGCCTGCTCCAGCGCCAGATCGAGTCGGCGCCCCCGATCGGCCGCGGCCAGCGCCTGCAGTGCGGCACCCCGTGCCGCCCCGACCTTGCACGAAATCGTCAGTCCAGCATC
>CAYVPD010000201.1:0-3715 GCA_964453545.1 uncultured Gemmatimonadaceae bacterium | reverse complement strand
TGATGATGCCGATGACCTTCCCCTCCTCGAGCACCACCAGGGCTCCAATGTCGAGGTCGGCCATGCGCCGGATCGCGTCATAGACCGTGGCGTCGGGTGAGATCCCCTCGACGCTGTGGCCCTTCTGATCGAGCAGCTGCGTGAACTGATCGACCTCGATGACGTGGTCGGCATCTTCTACCATGCGCTGATGACGCCAGGTGTGAAAGGCGTGCTCAACGGTGTAGCGCCCCACCCGGTGACCAACGCCACATTTACTACCACTCTAGGCCGTGTGCTGGGCCGGCCAACGATCCTGCCTGTACCCAGTCTCGCCTTGAAGGCACTTCTCGGCGAGATGGGTCAGGAGCTGCTGCTGCAGGGGCAGCGGGCACTCCCCGCAGCGGCAGAGCGCTCAGGATACCGATTCAGCTACGAAGATCTGGAAAGCTCGCTCCGCCACCAGCTCGGCCGCGCAAGCCAAGACTGATCGCTATGCTCGGTGGCGCCCGCGAGCGCCGGGGAAGGCTCAGTCGGCCGCGGGCGCCGTCCCCAGCTGCTCGAGCGCCTCTTCATGACTGGGCCCGCGATCGGGCGCCATGCGCACGTCGCCCGGTGCGTTCCAGTCCCACTGGTCAGGCAGACCGAAGTCTTCAGCGATGCACCCATAGGTGGTCTCAGCACTCAGAATCACCCCGGGCACGCCGGCACCCGGATGCGTGCCCGCACCCACCAGGTAGAGGCCCTCGACGTCTTCGCTGCGGTTCTGCGGGCGAAAGTACGCCGTCTGGGTCAGGCGCGGCTCCACAGCAAAGGCGTTGCCGAAGGTGGCGTTGAGTTCGGTTTCGAAGTCATCTGGGGTGAAGATGTGAAGCACGTCGAGGGCATCGTTAAGCCCCTCCATACCCCATTCCTCAAGAAAGTCGATCACTTTCTGCGCGAACTCCTGTTTGATCGACGCCCAATCGATATCGGCCCGCTTGTTGGCGACCGGAATCAGCACATACATGCTCTCGCAGCCCTCGGGCGCCATGCTGGCATCACTGCGGGTGGGCACGTGCAGATACATCGAGAAATCATCGGGCAAAATGCGCCGCTTGAAGATGTCTTTGACCAGCTCGCGATAGCGCTCTGACAAGATGAGCGTGTGGTGCTCAAGCTGCGGATACTGCTTGCGTGTACCGATGTAGAGCAGGAAGCAGCTCATGGTGTAGTGCGTGCGCTCCACCTTGCGATCGGTCCAATGGCGACGGTGCTCTGGAGCGATGAGGGCCTTGTAGGTATGCCCGACATCGCCGTTGGACACCACGAAGTCGGCAGGATAGTGCGTACCCTGGGCCGTGACGCCGGTGGCTCGGCCACCGCTGACCTCGATACGCTCGACTTCGGAGCCCGTGACGATCTCTCCGCCGATCTCGGTGAAGACCTTGCCGAGGGCCTCGACCACCGAATACATACCGCCCTTGCTGAACCAGACCCCCCCGAGCTTCTCTAGATACGGAATCATCAGATACACAGACGGAGCATTGAACGGGCTACCGCCAACGAACAGGGGGTGGAAGGAATAAATGAACCGGTGGCGGAAGTCTTTGAAGTACGACGAGACGAAATTGTGAACCGGCTTCCAGGCACCAAGCTGCACCACGCGCGGCACGAAGCGGGCCATTGAGGCCAGCGTGTCAAAGGGCTTCGACCCCATGCGGTCACTGATCACCGAGTGGTAAATCGGCTCGACATCGCGCATGAAGTCGTCAAAACGAGCAGCGTCAGCCTCATTGAACTGTGCCATCTGCGCCTTCATCTGCTCGGCATCGCCGACATAGTCGATATGCGTCCCGTCGTGAAAATAGATGCGGTAGTACGGATCGAGGGGCACGAGATCGACGTAGTCGACGAGACGTTTTCCGGCAGCCGCAAATACCGCATCAGTGATGCCGGGTGCCGTGATGAGCGATGGACCCATGTCAAACACGTAGCCCTTGTCGACCAACTGGTACGCGCGGCCGCCTACTTTCTCACGCTTCTCGAGCAGCGTGGTTTGAACCCCCGCCGCCTGCAATCGAATGGCCAAGGCGAGGCCCCCGAAGCCTGCACCGATCACGACGGCGCGGCGACCTGAGGGTGAAGAAGTAGCTTCAGACTGCGAAAACGACACGTCAGACATGTCAGGCTCGTTCTGGATCCAGAGGAGAAACGTCGGGCACAAAGGCGCCCCGAGACTTCGGTTGCGTTCGGCGCAGGCGCGAGAGATCCCGAAGCGCGCCCATACCGAGTCGCAGTTTGTCGATGCGCCCCGTGTGAGCGCGATGGGTCAAATTGTCGTAGCGGGCCGCACGAACGGCACCGTGGATGCCCTGGTATACCCGTGAGGCGACCGCCACGGGGCGCGCGTACCAAACAGGCAGGGCAGGGATGACCTGAAAGGCCGCCTCGTAGTGGCGATCAGCCTTGGCCATCAGGAGCTCCAAGACGTCGGGCCAACGCTCGGGCATCGGTGCCCCGTCGACAGCAGAGGCAACCAGATCTAGCCGGGTGATGTCGTAGCGCTGCAGCAACTCGAGGGGCACATAGAGCCGATCATTGCGCAGATCTTCGCCGACGTCTCTGATGATGTTGGTGAGCTGCATGGCGTGACCCATGTCAAAGGCGCGCTGAAGCAGCTCTGGCGAGCGCACGCCGAACATTTCGGTCATCCAGCCACCGACGACAGACGCCACCCGGTAGGTGTAAACCGCAAGCTCATCGAGCGTCTGATACTCCACCGGGCCGATGTCCATGGCCATGCCCTGCAACAACTCGTCGGCATAGACGAACGGTACGCCCCGCGACGCCATGTCACCCATCACCGTGTCGAGCAGTCGAATCTGAGAGGCTCTGCCCTCGTAGGCCTCGTTCGCCAGCTCCCGCCAGATCTGCAAACGGGCCCGTGCCACGTCGGCCGGCACGCTCTCTTCATCGACGAGGTCGTCACTGAAGCGGCAGAACGCATACACGCCTTCGGTGGCACGCCGTGCTTCGGTCGGGAAGAGCCGCGCCGAGAATCGAAACGTCTTCGAATGGTGCGAGAAATACCGATCCCACGCCTCTGGCCCGCCAACGGCGCGGGCGGCCGTGACCACGAAGGCCTCGGCTGACGAGTCGGTGGACGGCTGCCGGGAGGGCGTTACGTTGCTCCTGGCGTGCTCGTCCTCCTGCCGGCCAAGCCCCTCGCGAGCAAGTTGCGTCCACGAAGCGAGCAGTGCAGGCAGCAGCCCATCATCAGAGGCCAGCTGCCCAACGATCGCCGCAACTTCGGCATCAAGCCGCTGCAGCACGCGATCAGCACCGCGCGTGGGCCCGAAGAGGGCCGTCATGACCTCCCGCTCACTCGCCGGAAATGCCGTAAAGCCGAGCTCGTCAAGCACGAAGGTCCACTTTTTTTGCTGCAGGTCGCCAAAAGCAGGCTTGCCCTGCGGCAGCGCAGGACAGTAGTCGAGCACATCGTCGACCATCTGATACAGCGCCCCAACGCGCAGCCCGACGGCGTGGGGTGGCTCTTTGAACGTGGCGCCGTGTTCGGCGGCAAGTGCGATGGCCGCAGCAAAGAGTTCTCCGGACTTGCCCTCGATGATGGCCCGATACTCCGATGCATCAACCCGGCGACCGATGCAGGACTGCTGCCGCATCTCGCCCTGAACCGTGTGTGCCACCGCGCTGGCAAAGGCGCGCGTGAAGGCCTTGGTGCCTGCGTCGAGCG
>CAYVPD010000200.1:0-3727 GCA_964453545.1 uncultured Gemmatimonadaceae bacterium | reverse complement strand
AAAGACCGCGTATTCGATGCGGCGCCCGCGCATGCGGGTGATGCGAAATTCGCCGCCTGGCACGGTGACGACATCACCCACGCGCCCGACCCGACTGAGTTCGCCAAAGAGCACGCCGCCGAGCGTGTCGTGCCCGTCTTCAGGCAGTTCGAGGTCGAAGTGTTCGTTGACCTCGCGCACGCTTACGCCGCACCACACGCGGGTGCGGCCGTCGCCGAGCACGAAGAAATCCTCGGGCTCGTCGGCTTCGTGTTCGTCTTGAATCTCGCCGATGATCTCTTCGATCAGATCTTCGAGCGTGACCAGACCCGCGGTGCCCCCGAATTCGTCGAGCACGATGGCCATCTTGTTGCGCTGCACCCGCATCTCGGGAATCAGGTCTTCGACGGGCTTGCCCGAGGGTGCGAAGAGCGGGGGGCGCACGATGCTGCGAATGTCGTGAATGCCCTGGCGATCGGCCCGCCAGAGGTCACGCGCGACGACAATTCCGACGATGCGGTCCAGGGATCCCTCGAAGACCGGAACGCGCAAGTGGCCGCGGTCCAGCATCACATCTTGCGCTTCTCGTACCGTGGCTTCAATCGGCACGGCCACCATGTCGGTGCGGGGCGTCATGACTTCGCCCACCGTCACCTCGTCGAGTCGAATGACGTTGGATACGACCTGCCATTCGGACTCATCGAGTGTGCCTTCGCGACGCCCGATCTCGGCCAGTACCTCGAGCTCGGCGCGGCTGACCGTGGGGCGCTCGGCTTCGCTTCCGGCAATGAAGCGCGTGAACAGCGACAAAGGCACGATCACCGGCTTCATGGCGACGACCATGCCGCGCAGAACGTAGGCCGCGGGCACCGAGAGCGTCGGCCAGAAGGTGGCGCCAACGGTCTTGGGAATGATCTCGGTGAGCACCAAGATGGCCAGCGTCAGGGCAGCCGAAAAGGCGGCCATCCATGGCTCGCCAAAGACCTGAAGAGCGAGGCCGCCGGCAAGGGTTGCGCCCATGGTGTGGGCGATCGTGTTGAGCGTCAAAATGGCCGCAATGGGCTCGTCGATCTTGGTGCGCATGGCGGCGAGCAGCGCGCCGGCGCGAGATCCTTCTTCTTCGAGCATCGCGACATGGGCGTGGGTCAGCGACAGCAGAACCGCTTCGAGAATCGAACACAGAAACGAGATCGAAAGCGAGACTGCGAGCACCCACACGAGCGTGGTAATCATGCTTGAGGTTGGAGCGTCGCGGGTGCATCGACAAGGGCCGGGGGGTGCACATGGTCCCGAACCCCGTGCCGTCATGATAAGTTGTTGGGCACAATCCCGATGAAATTCCCTTCGTCAGGTGATGCAATGCCGACGATCGAACCGGCTGTACCCCCGACCCCGCCGACCGAGGCGACGGGCGCGCCTGCAGGCGCTGCTGCCGCTCCGCCTCCGCCATTGCGACGCTCTGAGCGCCTCGACCCGGCTGTCTTCCAGCTGCCGGTCGAGCGCATGCGAGCGGGCTACTACAGCGACAAGTATTTTGTGCGCACCCGCGAGGTGCTGCAGGGGCAGGGCGTCGACCCGATCGTCACGATGCAGCTCTTTCAGAAGAGAGACGCTTGGGTCGCCGGTACCGACGAAGCGATTGCCATTTTGCGCCTGTGCCTGACCGAGGGGTATTCGTTTGACGATCTCGAGGTCTGGTCGCTGCGCGACGGGGACCGCGCAGCGCCGCTTGAGACGGTGATGCACATCAAGGGGCCGTATGCTGCCTTTGCGCACCTCGAAACGCTGTATCTCGGCGTGCTCGCGCGGCGCACGATGATCGCGACCAATACCCGTCAAGTCGTCGAGGCCGCGTGGCCCGAGCCGATCCTCTTCTTTCCGGCGCGCCATGATCACTGGATGGTGCAGACGGGCGATGGGTTTGCGGCACACATCGCTGGGGCGATTGGGGTCTCGACCGACGCGCAGGCCTCGTGGTGGGGCTCCGAGGGGGTCGGCACGGTGCCGCACGGCTTGATCGCCGCATTTGGTGGCGACACGGTGGCGGCGACCACGGCCTTTGCCCGACAGACGCCGGAGCACGTACGCGTGATCTCGCTGGTCGACTTTCGGAATGACTGTGTACGTGAGTCGCTGGCCGTAGCGCGCGCGCTGGGTGATCGGCTGCACGGGGTGCGGCTCGATACGTCGGCCAATCTGGTCGATGCGTCAGTGCTGCCGCAGATGGGCGAATTCGATCCGCGCGGGGTCAACCCGCAGCTCGTGCACAACGTGCGCGACGCGCTCGACGCCGCAGGCTTTCGTCAGGTGAAGATCACGGTGTCGGGTGGCTTTGACGCCGAAAAAATCCGGCGCTTCAAGAAACTCGGAGTGCCGGTTGACTCGTATGGTGTAGGGTCAGCCCTGATTCGAGGGCGCTATGACTTCACGGCTGACGTCGTGCTCTGTGATGGCGTCGAAGTCGCCAAGACCGGCCGGCGCTACCGCCCCAGCGAGCGACTTGAGCGCGTGCTGTAGGCGCGACTTAGACCGAGGCTCCGCCACCAGATGAGTGAACCACGCAACGACGCTGAGCGAGCGCTGAACATCGGCTGGATTGTCGACGTGCAGCACGACTTCATGGAGCCTGAAGGGCGCCTGTATGTGCGGCATCTCTCCGAGCCGGGAGACCCTGGGGCGCGCCTCGTGCGTCAGCAGATCATCGAGGTCGCGCAGTGGATGCACTCCGTGTGCGACGTCATCGTCTACACCGGCGACTGGCACGGGCACGACGACGACGAGATCGATTTGGTGCAGCCTGATGCGCTGAAGGGCACGTATCCGCCGCATTGCATGGGGCGTTCGAGCGACGCCTTGGAGCGCGCGGGGGCCGAGATCATCGCAGAGATTCGGCCCGAAGCCCCGCTCGTGCTCGAAGTCGATGCCGCTGCCGGGCAGGGTAGTGCGGTGGCCGACGCGGCGCTGCAGAGCGGTCGGCCGATCTTCATTCAAAAGAACCGGTTTGACGTGTTTGCCGGCAATCCCGAGACGGAGTCTTTGGTGGCGGCGCTTGCGGCAGCCTCTGCCCGCCCGCTACACATCACGGTTTGCGGCGTGGCCCGTGATGTCTGTGTGACCCAGGCCGTCGATGGGCTGCAAGCCCGCGAGCACCATGTCACAGCATTGTCTGATGCGACATGGGGTCTCGGGCTGGAGCCTGAGGAGGTGACGCTGGCCCGTTGGGCACGTCTCGGCCGCGTGTTGACCTTTGACGAGCTGCGTCGGGGTCGCTGACGGTCGCTCATCGTCGCAGGTCATCGCCTTTGGCGTAGGTCGCAGGTTGCTTCTTGTTGTGTTGCTGTATCACCCCAACACCCGTGCAAGAGCCGGGCAGGAGAGAGGTCTGTGAACGAAGTGAGTCATGCGTCGAAGATGCGAGTGGCGCTTGCGGCTGTGCTGCTTGGTGCCGTGAGCCTTGTGGCCCCGGTGGCTGCGCAGCAGCAGTGGACGCCCGTTCAAGAGGGCTTTCCGCGCACGGCTGCCGAGCTCTCGGGCTTCACCGAATACACGCGGCACGGCGAGATGTGGGAGTACATCCAGGCGCTGCGCTCGCAGTCGACCGACATGCGCTTGGGTTCGTATGGGCAGACGCGCGAAGGGCGCAATCTCGCCTACGCCGTGTTTTCGCGGCCGATGGTCGTCGAGCCTTGGGAGGCTTGGACCCTCGAGCGCCCCGTGATCGTGCTGGCTGCCAACGTGCACGGCAATG
>CAYVPD010000199.1:0-3727 GCA_964453545.1 uncultured Gemmatimonadaceae bacterium | reverse complement strand
CCGGCCCTGCAGGCGGCGCGCTTGCAGCCAGTCGAGGCGATTCGCCATGAGTAATCTGGCTGTGGCGCCCCTCGAGGCCGCTGGGTTGCACCGGCACTATTCCGGCGGGGCCGGGGGCGATCTGCATATTTTGCGCGGCGTCGACCTCTTCGTGCAGCCGGGAGAAGCGGTCGCGATCGTGGGTGCGAGCGGGGCGGGCAAGAGCACGCTGCTGCACCTGCTCGGTGCACTGGATCGCCCTTCGTCGGGCACGGTGCGTCTTGCTGGGGAGTCGGTGGAGGGCTTGTCAGACGAAGCGCTGGCAGATCTGCGCAATCGGCATGTGGGGTTTGTGTTTCAGTTTCATCACCTGCTTCGCGAATTCACGGCCCTCGAAAACGTCATGATGCCGTGCCTGATCGCTGGGCATGCCGAGGCGCAGGCCCGGGATCGGGCGCACGAGTTGCTTGACGAGGTGGGCCTTGCGGCCCGCGCAAAGCACAAGCCCACCGAGCTGTCGGGGGGTGAGCAGCAGCGGGTCGCCGTAGCCAGGGCCTTGGCCAACAGTCCCGGGGTGCTGCTGGCCGACGAGCCGTCGGGCAACCTGGACTCTGAGACGAGCGTGCGCTTGCACGATTCGTTGTTCCGGCTGCGGGACCGGCGGGCTGAAGCAGGCCGTTCGTTCAGCATGGTGCTGGTTACGCACAACGACGAGTTGGCGTCTCGGGCCGACCGCGTGCTGAAGCTGGCTGATGGGCGGCTTATGCCCGCTTCGTCGGCTTCGTCTTCGGATCATGCAGGCGTGGCAGGCGTATCTGCTGAAGAAGGTCCACCGGCACGGCCTGTCGATCACGGGGGAGATGACGATGAAGTGTGAAAACTGCAACGATGCCGAGGCAGTGATTCATCTCACGCAGATCGAGAACAACGAGATGAAGACATGTCATCTCTGTGAGCATTGTGCGGCCGCCAAGGGTCTCGAGGCAGACGAAGGGCCCTCTGGCTCGTTTCCACTTCAAGAGTTTCTCGCTCAGATGGGTGGCGCTCGCGAGGCGGAGCGGCAGGCCGACTCGGCCGACCGCTGCGGGTTCTGCGGGCTGACCTTTGCGGGCTTTCGGGAGAACGGTCGCCTTGGGTGCCCGCATTGCTACAGCACCTTCGACGGGCAGTTGCGCGGGCTGCTGCGCCGCATTCACGGAAGCACGCAGCATGTGGGCAAAGTGTATCTGCCGCCTGACCCAACGGCGTCGGGGCGCGAACGGCGGCTTGAAGGGCTCAGGCACCGGTTGCAGCGCGCGGTCGATGCCGAGGACTTCGAGCGCGCGGCCGCCCTGCGCGACGAAATCCGGGAGTTGGAGATCGTATGACGTTGAGGGTGTGCGCATGAGCCCGCACGACGAACTGCAAGGCCTGCCCGACCTCGGTCTCGACTGGATGGAGGCCTCAGGCGACCACGCCGATGTCGTGCTTTCGACGCGGGTGCGCCTCGCGCGCAACCTGCAGGGTCATGCCTTCGGTCCCCGAGCGCGGGTCAATGATCGTGAGGCGGTGTTGTCTCAAGTGTCGCGGCACCTTGACTCGATCGACCAATTGAAGGGCGCCCATCTGTTCGCGGTGCCTGCGCTGCCTTCGCGCGATCGCAACATCTTGCTCGAGCGGCGTATGGTGTCACGGGAATTGCTCGGCACCGCGCAGGGTGGACCGCACCGAGGCGCTGCAGTTGCGATTGCTGGACGCAGTCCGGCGAGCGTGATGGTCAATGAAGAAGATCATTTGCGCCTGCAGGTGCTCGTCTCAGGGCTTCGCCTCGAACACGCGTGGAATCTGATCGACGATCTCGACGAAGAGCTTGGACAGGTGTTGCCGTACGCTTGGCATCCGGAGTTCGGATTTCTCACGTCATGCCCCACCAATGCGGGCACAGGTTTGCGCGCTTCGGTCTTGATGCATCTGCCTGCTTTGGTACTGACCAAGGAGATCACCAAGGTGCTTCACGCGCTCGGACAGGTGGGGCTCACGTTCCGTGGCCTGTACGGCGAGGGCTCTGAGGTGCTGGGCAACTTCTTTCAGGTGTCCAACCAGACGACGCTCGGCAAGAGCGAACAAGATCTCATCGACCAGCTGGACCACGTGGTCCGGCGCGTGATCCAGCATGAAGCTGAAGCGCGCCGAGTGCTGGTGCGGGACGCGCACTCGGCGACCCTCGACAAGATCTGGCGCGCCTACGGTTTACTGCGCTACGCGCGAAGCCTATCGTTCACTGAAATGATGAACCTTTTGAGCGCAGTTCGGCTCGGTGTGAGCCTGAAACTGTTGCCTGACGTTCGTGTATATACGCTCAACAAATTGATGATCTTTTCGCAGCCCGCGCACCTCGAACAGGCCGCGGGTCGCGACCTCACCTCTGACGAGGCCGACGCGCAGCGGGCGTCGTTCGTGCGTCATCTGCTGGCTGCCGAGGCAGGCTCGGAATCCGACGCGACCCCCAACGACCAATGACGACCGATCTCCGGCCGAACAGGGACCAAGCATGAACTACAACTTCACGGATCGGGTTCGGAAAGTTCTCGCGATGGCGCGGGAAGAGGCCATTCGCCTGCAACACGACTACGTGGGTACCGAGCACATTTTGCTTGGACTGATTCGCGAGGGTGAGGGTGTGGCGGCCGCGGTGCTCAGCAATCTCGCGGTCGACCTCGATCAGATTCATGAGCGGGTCGAAGAGTCGGTGCGCAAGGGCAAGGCGACCATTGCGTTGGGTGAGCTGCCCTACACATCGCGCGCCAAGAAGGTGCTCGAGTTTGCGATGGCTGAGGCTCGCGAGTTCAACCACTCTTACGTGGGTACGGAGCACCTGCTTTTGGGATTGCTGCGTGAAGAAAAGGGAATCGCCGCTCAGGTCTTGAACTCGCTGGGTGTCACTCTCGAAGAGGCGCGGGCCGAGATGCTGAAGGTGCTTGGCTCAGATGTGGGCGAAGATGAGGGCGCTGAGATCGGCGCTGCGGCGGCTCCCGGTGCTGCCACTCCGGGGCAGAAGGGCGAGAAGAAGTCCAAAACGCCGGCGCTGGACCACTTTTGCCGCGATCTGACGGAACTGGCGCGCCAAGACAAGCTCGATCCGACCATCGGTCGTGCGAGCGAGATCGAGCGCGTTGTCGAGATTCTGTGCCGGCGTAAAAAGAACAACCCCGTACTGATCGGTGAGCCTGGCGTCGGCAAGACCGCCATCGTTGAAGGACTGGCGCAGCTGATCGCCCGTGGCGAGGTAACCGAGGCGCTGAGTGCGCATCGCGTGCTGGCTCTCGACATGGCGGCCGTCATCGCCGGCACCAAGTACCGCGGGCAGTTCGAAGAACGCCTCAAGGCGGTCATGAACGAGATCCAGCAGAACCCCACCGTGATTCTCTTTATCGATGAGCTGCATACGCTCGTCGGTGCCGGGGCGGCCGAGGGGGCGATCGACGCATCAAACATGTTGAAGCCGGCGCTGGCGCGTGGCGAGTTGCAGTGCATCGGCGCGTCTACGCTCAACGAGTATCGCAAGTACATCGAAAAAGACGGCGCCCTTGAGCGTCGCTTCCAGCCCGTGATTGTTGATCCGCCTGCGGTCGAAGAGGCGGTCGAGATTCTGAAGGGGCTGCGCGGACACTACGAAGAACATCACCGCATCGTCATCTCTGACGAGTGTCTGGAGCAGGCGGCCCGCATGTCGGAGCGCTACATCACCGACCGGTTCCTGCCAGACAAG
>CAYVPD010000198.1:0-3738 GCA_964453545.1 uncultured Gemmatimonadaceae bacterium | reverse complement strand
CAGGTTCGTTTCTTCACGTGCTCGCCCGGCTCGTCTCGCAGCTTGGGTCGCGGTTGCGGCGTGGCTTGTGTTGACTGCCATCGCCGAGGCTGCGCTCGCCCCAGGGGCAGTTTCGGCGCAGCAGCTGGAGGTCGTTTCTGACGAAAATCTGCGCGCGGGACCCAATGGGGAGCGCATCGGACAGCTGAACGCGGGCACTCGGGTCGAGCAGGTCAGTGCCGAGGGTGACTGGCGCGAGATCGCTGTCGAAGGGTGGGTGTGGACCCGCTCGCTACAGACGCGCAACGGGGGCAGCTTCGATCTGGTCGTTCGGGCCGATGGTGGAGAAAATCTGCGTGATGCGCCGAGCGGAGCTGTGATCGGTACGCTGGTCAATGGAGCCCTGCTCGAAGAGCTGGAGCGGGTGACGGGCTGGATTCACGTACGACGCCGGGCCTGGATCTGGGGTCGTTCCGTGCGGGCGGTTCAGTCCTCCGCTGCCCGCGAGTCCGCCGCCGGTGCGGCACCTGCCGAGCCGGCCGTTGCCGCGCCGGCCGCTGCCGAGCCCCGCGCTGAGTCGCGTCGGTCCACGAGCACGGCTCCCGCGGGTGTGGCCTCAGCCGACGTGCTGGCGGCTGCGACGCCGCTGGCGCTGCGCACGGCCCCTGACGGATCGAGTCTGGGGCAACTCGAGCCCGGAGCCCCGATGCGCGTTCGGGAGCGGCGCGGGCGATGGGCCCGGGTGCTCGTCGAGGGATGGGTGCCGCTGGCAGACACCGCCGTGATTGCAGCGGGTGAGGCCGCCGATGTCTCGCCGACCGAGGTGATGCGCGATCCCCTGCGCTGGCGGGGCCGGGTGGTGCGTTGGCCGCTGCAGTTCATCTCGCTCCAAGAGGCTGAGCCGATTCGCCGTGAGTTCACGCCGGGTGAGCCCTTCCTGCTCACACGGCACACGGAGACCGAGGGCAGCCCCTTCGTCTACGTGGCCATCCCTCCCGCGCTCCTGGAGCAGGCCCGAACGCTGCCGGCGCTCGCCGACGTCATTGTGACGGCGCGTATTCGCTCGGGAGCTGCCGAGCTCACGGGCAGCCCCGTGCTCGACCTGATTGAACTCCGAGAAGAGACCCTACGATGAATCCTCGAGAGGAGTTTCATCGTAGGCCTTGGAGACCTTTGCCTCTTCTGGAGATCGCGCGCACATGATGCCATGTCGCACCTGTGGTGAGCGCCTGCTCGCCGGCGAGTCACGTTGTCCGACCTGTGGGTCGGTGGCTCCCGCCGTACCGACTGACCCCATCGTAGCTTCAGGCGGGTCGACGGCTCAGGGCCTCGCGCAGTGCCCGCGCTGCGGGTATCGCGGCCAGGGCACGGCCTACTTCAGCCGGGCCGGCAATCTGGCGTTGCTCGTCGGGGTCGGGGTCTTCACGTACGCCCTCGGAGGCATCGTCTACTGGGCCGCACGCCGCAACCACATCGTGTGTCCGCGGTGCGGGCTCAACTGGGGCAAGACCCAGCAACTGCTCGCCGGCCCACGATCGGCTGAGGTGCCCGCCTTGCCCTCCGAAGGGTTGAAGCGCCGCATTGCAGGCGCGGGTGGGGTGCTCTTTGGTGCCTTCATGATCATGATGGGCATCGTCGAGTTTGCGCCGCCCGTCGCGGTCGTCGGCAGCCTGTTCGGTGCGTCGGGGTCAGCCTTGTTCTTTTGGGGCTGGAAGTCGCTTCAAGACCGGCGTCAGGCTCTGACGGCGGCGTTGCAGCGTCAGGTTCTGCGCTTGGCGCAGCGGCAGGGGGGCACGCTTACGGTCTCTGAGGTCGCCGCAGGACTGCAGTTGGCCCTGCCAGCAGCCGAGCGCGTGCTGGACTCGATGGACGACGGCCTGCGCGTGCGCTCCGACGTGACCGATGAGGGCGTGGTGGTCTACGAGTTCCCCGAGGTACTGCTGCGCCGACGGCTGCCCGATGCCGATGCCGCAGGCGCCTGACCGATGCTCAGGTTTGTCGATTCCCTTGGGAATACTTGGGATGTCGTCGTGGGACGCGAGTCGTGGGGGGCCGTGGTGGCGCTGTTTGTCCCTGTGAAGTCCGGGCAACCTATGCGGCAGGCCCTACTTGGCGCGCTGTCCCCCGATGAAGGATTGAGAGAGCTGTCAGCGCTCTCGCCCGAAGAGCTGGAGCAGTTGTTTGCCCGCTCCACCGAGTTGAATACCGAGTCCGACGGCTCGATATGACCTTTTCGATCTTCAGGAGACTCAACGATGAGTGATTTGCGTACGTTCAGTGATGAGCAGGGCTCGGAGTGGATTGCCCGCGTCGTGGCGCGTGAAGATCACGACTACAAGGGCCGCTGGCACCTGCAGATGAGCCCGGCCAACGGCGGTGAAGCTGTTGAGCTCGATGACATTCGCTGGAACAATGAGCGCACGGCCGCGCGCACCCTCAATACGATGTCGGTGGTTGAGCTTCGTCGTCGTTTGCGTTCCGCCACGGGCCGGGGACACGCCTCGAGCGTTTGATGGCCTGACGGCCAGTCAGTCGGGCCGTTTTCGCCATTCACGTGCCCCAGCGTCACGGGCACGTTGGGGGCATGTCGAATCAGATGTCTCCCGTGCGTGAGCGACCGCGCGAACGCCTGCACCGGCTTGGAGTACGGGCGCTATCGCTGCATGAGCTGTTGATGGTGCTCGTCGGGAGTGGAGGCAGTGCCGGAGCGGCCGAGACCATCGCCGCGAGCATCTTGAAGCAAGGTCGGGGCGAGCTGCGCAATCTGGCGCGCATGCCCCCGCAAGCGCTCGAGCGGTTGCCCGGAGTGGGTCCTGCGGTGGCCTGTCGGGTCGCGGCTTCGCTGGAGCTCGGGCGCCGGGCGGCTTCGGAGCCGGCGGAGCGTGCGATTCGAGTGCGGGGGCCCGAAGACGTCTATCGTTGTCTGGGGCCGACTCTGCGCGACTTGCCGCACGAAGAGTTTCACGCACTGCTGCTCAACACCCAGCATCGGGTAATGAGCGAAGTGCTGGTGACCCGAGGGATTCTCGATGCATCACTCGTGCATCCGCGCGAAGTCTTTCGCCCGGCGGTCATCGAGGGTGCATCGGCGATCATTCTCGTGCACAACCACCCCTCAGGCGATCCTACGCCGTCGACTGAAGATCACTCCGTTACCCGCCGCTTGATGAGAGCGGGGCGTGCCATCGGAATTCCGGTGCTCGACCACGTGATCATCGGAGATGGTCGCTGGTGTGCGATCGGGGCCGATGATCCCGACGTCAGGTCATCGGTCTTCAGCGAGAGCTGAGATGCGATCGCCCGGCAGCCGACCCCTGATCTCAGCCAAGGCGACGCCGAGCGCATCTTCGACATTGCGCTTGGCGAACCAGGTGGAGCGCAGGCCGTTGCCGACCACGCTGAAGGCCACACGTTCACCGTCTCGCGTGGTAACCACCCCTGACAGGGCAGAGACGCCCGCGATCGTTCCGGTCTTGGCCTTGAGATTGCCAGCGGCTGCAGTTCGCCACATGCGGCGGTTGAGCTCTCGCGACCCTGCGATCGGCAGCGTGGTCTCAAACTCAGCGGCCCACGGCCCCCGAAGCGTCCAAGCGAGTGTCTCGACCAGCGTGCGGGCCGAGGCGCGGTTGTCGGCGGAGAGCCCCGATCCATCGACAATGGCAACTTCATCGGGAGCGACGCCGACCTGTTCGATGGCAAAGGCCTCGACCACTCGCGCGCCGCCTTCAAACGACCCGTCGCCGGCCACAACGCGGCCTA
>CAYVPD010000197.1:0-3740 GCA_964453545.1 uncultured Gemmatimonadaceae bacterium | reverse complement strand
CGGCCACTGCGGACTTCTAAGCGGAGGGTCGCAGGTTCGAGTCCTGCCGGGCGCGCTCCTCGAACCCCCTGTCTCGCACGCGGTTGTGTTGTCGCAGGGCAGGGCCTCGAATCGCACGCGCGCCGTGCCGCAGCGCCTTGCGGCAGGATGGGCGGAATCCTACACTGCCCGGCAGGCTGATATACAATATTCATGTCACTTCCCGCTGGCTCGCGAGGCCCCCTCCTGTGACGCTATTCGGACTCCCACAACCGATGTTGCTTGTCTTCGTGGCCACCATCGTGGCTGGGAGCATCGGGGCTGTGCACTACCTCATCGTCCACGTTTGGCTCGGGCGACCCTTCGAGGAGATTCCGCCCCCAGTGATGCAGGCTGAGGCCGCCGCTGAGGAGCGCGGCCATGAGTAATGTGAACCCGTGGTTCCTTGGCGCCTTCGTGGTTTACATGGTGACCGTGCTCGCCATTGGTTTGTGGGCCTATCGCCGCACCAAAAACGTGATGGATTTCTGGGTCTTTGGGCAGAACATGGGGCCGGTGCTCGCCACGTGGTCGCTCATCGCCAACTTCGTGAGCTCGGTGAGTGTGATCGGGTTTGTGGGTGCGGTTTATGTGGAGGGCTACGCCATCATGGGCCATACCGTGATGGGCCTCATGCTCGGCCTCACCGCATTGTACTTCGTGGTGGGGCGCGTGCGACCGCTCAATGTGCTCACCTTTCCCGACTTGATGGCGCGCGTCAGCGGGCAGCAGGTATCGCGCCCGCTTGCTGGCTCAATCTTGCTGCTCAGCGGATGGCTTTATCTGATCATGCAACTCGTGGGCGCCAGTCTGCTCGTGAGCGCGATCACGGGGGTGCCCTACACGGTGCTGGTGTGGGTCATCGGTGCGGTCTTCATCATCTACACGGTGCTGGGCGGCCTTGTGAGCGTGGCGTGGACTGACCTGCTCCAGGGCATTCTCATGGTGTCAGCGGTAATCATCACGCTGATCTACATGACGATCGACATGGGTGGTATTACCTCGTTCAATGAGCGGCTCACCGCCCTGAATGCGTCATTTGTCGATCCACTAGCGGGCGGCAAATACACGCTCGTGGGCGTAAGTGCGACCTTTCTCGCGTTTTTTGGCACGATCTTGACCGAGCAAGACATGCTCATTCGGATTGCTGCGACCCGTGACGTGCGCACCGCCAAGATTCACGTCGCAGCCGCCGGCGTGGTGCTGTCGATCTTCTACTCGATGCTCATCTTGCTCGGGGGCGCGACGACGGTAGCGCTCGTAAGTGCCGGTTTGAGCATCGACAATCCTGACGCCGCCTTTCCCACGCTCATCACGTCTTATGTGCCCACCGGTATTGGGGTCGTGATCATTCTTGCGGTCATGAGCGCGATTCTTTCGACCACCGACACGCGCCTACACGCGACGGGCATGACTTGGGCCCGAGACATCTACAGCTACTTTCGCCCACAGGCCGATGAGGAGCGCCTCATGCGCGTCTCACGTACGGCCACGGTCGTGTTGGGGCTGAGTGCGACGGCGGCGGCTGTCGACCCTCCAGGCACGATCATTACGCTCTATGGGTTTCGGGCCGTGCTGCTGACGAGCGCGTTCTTTGTTCCTGTGTACGCCGCAATTTTCTGGGCCAAGCTCGAGGGGCGGGCTGTGCTCACAGCGGTCATTGCCGGCGGTGCGACCGGACTCGTTGCGCACGTGCTGGGTGGTGGCTCGGGGGCCATTCCCTCAACCTTCTACGGCGTGGGCACGGCAACAGCCACCTTGTTGATCGTGCACGCCCTCTTCGGGCTGCGTACGCGCCCGGCTGCTTCCTGATCTCAGAGACACTTCATGTCGGTACCGTCGAAATACATCGATCGCATCCAGACCACGGTTCGTGAGATGGAGCAAGAGATTGTCGACTTTACGTCAGAACTGGTGCGCATTCCGACCGTGAATCCGCCGGGAGAAAACTACGAGGACTGTGCCCATGCCATCGGGGAGCGCCTCGAGTCGTTTGGCATGGGGGTGGAGTACCACACAGCCGAGGAACGGCCGGAACACACGCGAGCTCACCCGCGGGTCAACGTCGTCGGAACGCTTCCTGGCCAGCGGACCAACCCGTGCGTGCACCTCAACGGGCATTTTGATGTGGTGCCGGTCGGTGAGGGCTGGACCGTTGACCCCTTTGGGGGCATGGTGCGCGACGGACGCATCTACGGGCGTGGCGTGTGCGACATGAAGGCGGGGATCGCCGCTGCCGCCTATGCGGTCGAGGCCCTGCGTCGGGCAGAGGTTCCCCTGATTGGCACCGTAGAAGTGTCAGGTACAGTTGATGAGGAGAGCGGTGGCTGGGCTGGTGTGGCCCATTTGGCGAATAAGGGCCGGATCGCTCGGGGACGCACTGATGCGGTCATCATTCCTGAGCCGCTCAACGTCGACCGCATCTGTATTGGCCATCGGGGGGTGTGGTGGTTTGAGGTCGACACTCACGGGCACATCGGGCATGGCAGCATGCCGTTCTTGGGTCAGAGTGCCATCGAGCACATGGCGGCCTTTATCGACACCATTCGTCGGGAGCTGATGCCGCGTTACGCCGAGCGCACGACCGAGGTGCCCGTCGTTCCCGAGGGGGCACGCCATGCCACCATCAACATCAACGCCCTGCACGGTGGACAGCCACTGGGTGACGTGCAGTCGCCCTGTGTTGCCGATCACTGCACTGCCGTGTTCGACCGACGCTTTCTCATCGAAGAAGGCTACGAAAGGGTACGTGCAGAGATGGTTGAACTGCTCGACGGCATGGTGTCTGAGATTCCTGAGTTTCGCTACAGCCTCAGGGACCTGATGGTGGTTGAGCCGACCCGCACACCCGAGGGGGCCTCGGTGGTTTCGGCGCTGGCGCGGTCTGTCTCCAGCGTTTTGGGGCGCGAGCCCGAGTTGGTCGCCAGTCCCGGCACCTACGACCACAAGCATGTGGCGCGCATTGCCGGGGTGGAGAACTGCGTGGCGTACGGCCCGGGCATCTTGGAGCTGGCCCATCAACCCGACGAATGGTGTGCCGTCGACGATCTCGTTCGCGCCACGGAGGTCTTGGCGCTGTCGATTGTCGATTTGGTGGGCGCCGACGCCTAGCGGGAGAGACGGGCTGCAATCGCTGCCGCCATCTCGGTCGTCGTGGCGCTGCCGCCGAGATCGGGGGTGCGCGTGCTTCCGTCTCGCAACTCTGCCTCGATTGCGGCAACCAGCTCGGTAGCCGCCGCCGAGGCTCCAAGGTGGTCCAGCATGAGTGCGCCGGCCCAGATCGTACCAATTGGGTTGGCAATCCCTTGCCCGGCGATGTCGGGGGCCGACCCGTGGATCGGCTCGAACATCGACGGCCACTGGTGGGTTGGGTCCAGGTTGGCGCCGGGTGCGAGCCCGAGGCTGCCGGTCAGGGCCGCCCCAAGGTCGGTGAGAATGTCGCCAAAGAGGTTGGAGGCGACGATCACATCGAGGCTTTCGGGGTGCGTAACCATTCGAGCGGCCAGCGCATCAATGTGATATGCGCGGTACTCCACCTGCGGAAATTCTTGTGCAATCTCTGCGGCAACTTCGTCCCACAGCACCATGGAGTGCTGAAGCGCGTTGGACTTGGTTGCGCTTGCGAGCCGGCGCTGGGGGCGTGAGGCGGCCAGTTCGAAGGCGTAGCGCACCACACGCGAGATTCCGGCTCGGGTGAAGACGCCCGTCTGCTCGGCTCGCTC